>JAGGXZ010000066.1 GCA_021162805.1 Candidatus Poribacteria bacterium | reverse complement strand
TTGAGCGTCAGAATCACCATCTTTTTCACCCCCTTTCGTTTGGAGTTAGGAAAGTGGAGGGGGGAATATTTCCCCCTGCCCCTTCAGGTATTATAATACTTTCAGCCTTTTGTGTTTGACAATACCAATTCTATCTCAGGAGGGGTTAATATGAGAACTAGGGTATTTCTGCTTGTCTCGGCGGTGATCCTTTACCTTTTGATAAATCTTGGAGCCGCCGGGGTCGAACTGAAAGATGCCGTTTTGGTTTGGCTGTTCGACGAGGGCAAGGGCGAGGTGGTCAAAGACATCAGCGGTAATGGGAACGACGGCACGATCACAGGGGCAACCTGGACCGATGGCAAATATGGCAAGGGGCTGAATTTCGAGAAGGGCAATAAGGTCGGCTGTAGCCCGGCAAACGGGGTGAAGAATGTCGCCCTCTCAGCCACGGTCTGGGCGAAGTTCAAGGATTTCTCCACCGAGAACCAGTTCGTCTACATCAAATGCACTGGGACAGCAAGCCCCAGGTTTTTCTACTTCTCCACCTGGCATAGCGGAGGGCCCCACAACTGCATCCATCTCGGCGTGATAAAGACGGATGGAAAATGGGGGAGGGCGATCGCTACGGCGAAGATGTTCGACAAGAACAAGTGGTATCACATAGCTGGAGTTGTGGATACCAAAGCCGGTACTATCAAAGCATATGTCAACGGCGAGCTGAAACACTCGGCGAAAATTCCAAATGGGGATATCCCTGGAAAGCCCGCTGAGATCTGGGTCGGCGGCACACCTGAAAATTACCAATGGGCTCAAGCCGTGTACGATGAGCTTGCCATCTTCAACGTGGCTCTCACCGAGGACGAGATCAAAGAGATAATGAACGACGGTCTCGCCAAGACGCTCGGCGTTACCCCCGTCGCCCCAGCCGGTAAACTCTCCATCACCTGGGGAGAGCTCAAAAGAAGGTGAAGGAAGCAGCTTGATCCCCCTTTGGCGGAACACGCCAAAAGGGGGGTCATCCCTTCCATCTTCCCATTTCCCGCGAAACCTCACGATTTTCCCCTTATCCTGTAAGCGGGTTCTGTGAAATTAATGAACTCGTCCCGCCTCTCCACAGCGTCGAGGCGATGAACGATCCGAGGCTGCCCGAGGCCTTTGAAAAGCTCAAAAAGGAGGGTAAAATACGGTTCAGCGGTTTCGCGTGTCACAAAAACATAGTCGACGTGATGAACAGGGCGATAGAGCAAGGGAAACGTTAGCACGTTGAACGTTGGAACGTTAAACGTTCAACGTGTTAACGTGTAATAGCGTTCGATAGAAATGCCTTTATCAGCTTTATCCCCTCTTCCATACCCGGCGACTTGAGCACAGCACCCAAAAATCTGCCTTTCCTGAAGGCGATTACGGTCTTATAGTAAGGATCGTTTCCGATAAAGCTCTCATCGCCTATCTCCCTGGGAGTTGGAGATGCGTTCGGAAAGGTCGATCTGTACATCTCGAACGCCTTTTTAGCCGCCTCGTCGCTCTCCTGCTCCGAATAGAAGAACTGACATTCCTCGCCATCGATCCGATATTCGGCCATAAATCCGTTTGAAAGGAAGCTCTGTCCCAACATGTTCTTCAGTATGAACTTGGCGGAGTTGGGAACAAGCCCCTCCTTCGGCAGGAGCCTTATCAGATATTCCTCGGTTGTGGGATCGGGTATCTTCGACGCGATGAACTTTTCGAAACGGGGTATCATCTCCGCGGACCCGTCCGTGGTAAAATCAATCACCTTGACGAAAAACCTGCCCTTCCAGAAATCCAACTCATCTTTGGTTAGAAATCCTTGATTCCCGATATCAACGTAGTTTAGATCTCCATACCTTAGAGAGCTGTAGATCCCGAAGGCATTTTTGGGCGATTTCATGTCGTAGATGTCCACGGTTATTTCGCCTGAGCCGTTCCTGCTATAGGTCGTGGAGAGAAGGGATCGAAAGTCGAAGGCGAGAAATGCCTCCGCTTCGCCGTCTATATACTCATAGAGGTTTTCCGGCGTGTAGAGGCTCGATTTAACCGATGACCATCCGTTTAGGCTTTGCGGCAGGAGTTCCTCCAGCTTAACGTCAGGTATAAGCTCCGGCTCGGATCTACCGATTCTGGTCTTTCTGATATGCGAGCAGCCCAATGTGAGGGCGAGAACGAGGATTGAAGCCGTAAGGATTAAAGCGATATGTCTCTTCACGGCGATCTACATCTCCCAAAGCTTATGGATCGCTTATGCTCCTGCGCTCCGCCTCGACCGAATCGAACCATCGATCGAGTTCCTCCTGCATCTTCTCCACCAGATCGGGATGATCCTCGGCGAGGTTTCTCCTTTCATATGGATCATCCTCGATATTGAAGAGCAGCGGCGGATGTGGATCGGGGATATCCCGTTGTGGCTCAGGATCGCGGCAGATATCGGTGATACCCTCAGGTTCATACTTTAACCGGCGATCCATCTCCGCGTCCTCCTTCGTGATCCACATCGCCTCTTTGATCGGGGGACGTACCAGCTTCCACGGACCGTCACGCATGGCCGCGTTGCAGTTCGGAACGGGGGTGTATCTGTTCCATTGCCAGAAGCGGCGGTCGTTGATCTCATCCGTTTCGCCTCGCAGCACCCGCAACACGTTATATCCGTCGAGCTTTAAACCCTTAGGTACGTCTACGCCCGCGACGGCCAGGATGGTGGGCATCCAATCCGTGAAGTGGACGAAGGAGCTCAGCGTTCTGCTTCCGTCCAGTCCGGCGGGCCATCTTAGGATCGCCGGCACGCGGATACCGCCCTCGTAGACGTTCCCCTTACACCCGTTGAAGAGGGCGTTGTAACGCGTCGTGTTCATATCGCCCTTTCCGCCGAACTGGGGACCGTTATCGCTGGTAAACAGCAGGAATGTGTTCTCGGCGAGGCCGTATCTCTTCAGCGCCTCCAGTATCCTCCCTATGCCCTTGTCCATGCGACGGTTCATGCCGTAGATCCGAGCCACGCCTTCGGTGAACTTGCCCATACGGCGAAACGGCTCAACTTCCTCATCCGGCACCTGCAGGGGGAAATGCGGGGCGTTATAGGTGAGATGGAGGAAAAAGGGTTCGTTCCTATGCCGTTCGATGAATCCCAGGGCCTCTTCGGTGAACACGTCCGTGAGATATCTCCCATCCGATTTGCGGAAGGTCCCGTTATAATCAAGCCGCCATACCCAGTAATCGCTCCATCCACCTCGAAAGCCCACGAATTCGTCGAAACCCCGGGCGTTGGGATGATATCTCGGATCGAGAGCGCCGAGATGCCATTTCCCTATGAGGCCCGTGGCATAGCCGGCCGACTTGAGCACATCGGCCAACGTCACCTCACGCAGCGCCAATCTATCAAGCCCGCGCCCTTCAAGCGTATCTATGGCCCCGGTGCGGTGGGGATAGCGGCCCGTGAGCAGAGCTGCCCGAGCGGGCGCACAGACGGGAGAAGCAGAATAATGCTGTGTCAACACGATGCCTTCAGATGCGAGGTGATCGAGTATGGGCGTATCCACATCCTCGTTTCCGAAAGCCCCGATATCGCCGTATCCCATGTCGTCGGCGAGGATCAAAATTATGTTCGGTTTCACCCCTCCCATGCGAGATCCTCCTTGTCCCCTTTGCTCAAAGGGTATTATATCACCCTTCACGGTCGAAAGTCAACGTTAGGGGATCTAGACGTGCTCTTCTTCCCGCTTTTCCTCTAATCTCCTGTTGTAAGTGATATGCCTTCCATGAAAGCTGTATATATCTCATCCGCTGCTTTTTTAAGATCGAAGCAGCTCTCCTCAAGCAACCATCTGGTAACTACTCCTTCGAAGGAGGCATAGATAGTAGTAGCTACGATGGTGGTGTTGAGATCTTTCCTTATCTCCCCTAGTCTGATTCCCTCCTTAAGTATCCCTTCGATGAAATCGATGTAATCGGCTATAAGCATAACCGCTTCGCTTTTAAGGAACTTGCTGCTCTGTCGCATCTCGATAAGTATCAGCTCCGTTAGTTCCTTATGCTCCTTCACCAGCTCCATCTGAGCTTCGATCAGCCTTTTCAGCTTAGCCTTCGCCCCTTGTATCTGAGACACCTTGCCTTTGATGTATCTGAGCGCCTCTCCCATTTGTTCCTCGAAGATAGTTCTCAGCAGATGTTCCTTGGACTTAAAGTATAGATAAACAGTGCCGTGGGCCACTCCGGCTTCGCGGGCTATCTCGGAAACTTTAGCGTTGTAGAAGCCGTGTCGCACGAAGGTTCTAAGGGCGGCATCCAGAATCCTCTGTCTCTTCTCTTCGCTCAGCCTCATGGAATCCTCCTGCTGGCACTTAGTGATTGATTCATCAGTCATTATATAATATCGCTGACGGGAAAGTCAAGATTGATTTTCTCTCTCAAGCTGTGATATAATAATTCACGCTAGCGTGGGGGAAATTGGGATTCCTCACTGGGGCCGTCCACGGGATCATAAAGGGGGAGTATATATGATATGGATGAGATATCCGCATTTCTTTCTAAGCCTGTTCTTCCTCGGAGTTGCTGTGATACTGGCCTTTTTCATCATCGGTGTTGAGACGCTGAGACGGCGCTTGAGACGCAGGGAAAGGCATATAGAGGGGTTCATCAAGGATCGTCTCTCAAAAGGGAGATATAAGCTTCCCAAATTGATTTCCCGAAGCAGAAGAAGAGGGTATGGCAGGCTCGAAAAACTGGCCCATTCCCGCCCTCAGCCGGCCGTGAGGGGAACTTACGATTGGGGCAGCCAAATCGGCCGGAGACAACGCGAGGTGGAACACATCTTATCCGGCCGTAGATAACAGATTTTACCCTCAGGAAGGGAGGATGAAGGGAAGATGTCGAACCTTCAACAGCTTATAGAGGAGAAGAAAAAGCTGGAAAAGCGGCTCGCGGCGGCTTTGGCCGAAAACAGGCGAGCCCTTAAGATAAATAAGGAACTGCGCGAGGAGAACATCAGGTTGAAGATCCTTTTGAGGAAGAGAAGAAAAAGAGCGAAAAGGAGACCCTAGATGACGGAACTGTCCTCCCTCGAGAGAATCGTCCTGAATATCCTATCCCAATCGGGACCGCTCACACCGCTGGAGATGGCTGTCCGGTCGCTTATCCATCCCGACAGCATCCTGGATGCGCTCTTCTCGCTGATGGATAAGGGGTTTGTGTATCGCAGGGAAAGACCTAAAGGGATTGAGAGATACCTCTATTTCCTGAGCGAAAAGGGTTCTACGATAACATCAGGAGGCGATTATGAGCTGGACAGCTGCTGACTTCATCGCTCTTCTCCTAACGGTGGTGGTATCGGTTCTGCTTTCTATCATCGAGCTTCGCATCTCGTTTCCCGGAAACTTCGCCTCGGCGATGCGAACGGGATGGTCATGGCTTATCATCTCCGTCAACTTCCTTATCTCCCTGCTCATGTTCCTCGTTCTATCGCTGATATTTAGGCCGAACATGCTCATAGGTGTCATCTCCCCGCTGATCGCCTTCACCCTGAGCAGAACTGATCTGTCGATATTGAGGAACTTCAGCCACACAGGCGGGATAAAAGGATTCACCATCGGGATCGGCAAAACATGGTTTAAGGTGATGAGACCGCTCTACGATGGCGTTTCTCTGGCCTTATCTTCCTCGCGCGAGAAAAACCTCAAAATGCTCCTCTACAGGTACTCCTCCACCGAGGAGTTGCTGAAGGAGGCCAAAAGGTGCGCCTCTGAGGTTCCCTCTTACAAGCGCTCCCATATCGAAGAGATGCTGAGTTTCCTCGATCAGATCTCAGCCAGCGACACGTTGACCGAGGCTGCCAAGAGGGTCGCCTATGCTAGGTTTATACTCCATACCGCTGGCGAGAGCCACATCAGGAGGCTGGCCGAGAGGAAGGGAGCGGCCGAGAAAGGTGAAGGCGGGTGAGGATCTCTATTGCCTCGGCCACCCCATCCTCCTCGTTTGATCCGACCACATAATCGGCCATACATTTGAGCTTATCCGTGGCGTTGCCCATGGCTACTTTTACCCCTGCCTCCTCCATCATCGGCAGATCGTTGTTTCCATCCCCTATGACAGCCACCTCCTGCCGGTTCACCCCAAACCGATTCATGATATCCCTTAGTGCCTTGCCTTTTGAGACCTCTTTGTTCATGAATTCGATGTATTCAGGCATGGTGACAAGGAAATAAAGCCTGTTATCGAGCAGGGATCTGAACTCTTCGACCAACCCTCTGATTCTGGAAGGATGGTCTATCACAAGAAGCTTAGTTGGAGCGCTGCCCTTGAGCCTTGCGAGATCCACTCGCTTCGATCGGCTGCCGGTACGGGTATCGTAGAGACGAGACCACTTATTAATGTGCTGCACGTAGACCCGCTCGTTTAAGTAGAAATTCAGATGTAGCTCCCTAGAGAGACAGTAATCGACTATCTCATCCGCTATCTCGGGTGGGATAGGAGTATGTGAGAGCACCTCCCCGGTCGATATCACCTTGGCCAGAGCGCCGTTATAGGCGATAATTGGACCGGTCAGATTCAACCTCCGGGCGTATGGTAAGATCGTTCTGAACATCCTACCTGAGGCCAACACGATCTCAACTCCCAGGGAAAGCGCCTTAGATATAGCCTTAGCGTTCCTTTCGCTAAGCGTTCCGTCATCATATAGGAGGGTTCCATCGAGGTCTATGGCGATCAACTTCAATCCTCTCATGACATCTCCCTCACCATCTCTCCCACCATTCTCACCCTCTCGATATCCCCGTCAGGTGGTATCTCATCTGATATCCCTAAGACCAATCTCGGATGAAACAGCTCCACGATTCGCTCGACGCATCTTTTCAGCTCCTCGATCGGATAGATGGGGAGGAAATAGACGGCGGGTACTCCGTCAAGCAGCACCAGATCATCTAGAGCCTTTTTTATCTCCTCCAGCGTTACATCCCCCTGTGGCAGCGGGGTAGCAGCCTCTATCCCATCCCACGGACAATCCCTTAGATATGGCAATAGCGGTTTCATCGCTCCATCGATGTGGATATGGACGAATTTTCCCGCGGCATGGATCTGCTCGGCACGTCTTCGGTAATACGGGATCAAATGCTCACGCCATATAGGAGGGGGATCCATATGGGCGTCTATGTTCTCGCCGAAGTTGAGGATCTGAACGGGACACGAGCAGATCACCTCATACATCTTGTCATCGGCACAGGAAGCAACCTCCACATAATGGAGTATGATATCGGGATGATCCTGCATCATGTATATGGTGTTCTCAAAGCCCATATGTTCGATGAAGAGCCCCTGGATGGGGGATCTCCTGAAGAAGAATTGAGGGGCTCCCCTATCGCCCACCTCTTTAAGGGAGCTTTCATATGCCTCTTGATCCCAATACCATTCCTGATCTTGGATCATAAACTCCAGAATTTTGAAGTCCTCCGGTCTTTTCAGTTTATATTCGATGTTATAAGCCGATAGTCCCCACGCGTCGTAGCGCAATGCATCGGTCAGCGTCCCAACGGGTGTCTCCCAGTATCTGCGCAGCGTCTTCTCATCCTCCCACTCGCTCCACGCCTTGACGTTTTTATATCTGGAGCGCAGCCCCCAGCCGAAATATCTGATCGATGCGAGGCAATAGTCGTAAACTTCGATGAGGCTTTTATCTTTCAGATGCTCCGGAAGGGTTCCCCTTTTCTTGTTAACATGATACCAGAAATCGATCCTCGGCTGCCAGAGTATCCCTCCAGGGTCCTCACCCCTGAATATAGCGAGGTTCATCTCGCGAAAGCTCCTCTCGCTCATTCCATCTCTCCCCTTATCTCTCTAAGCTGTCTCATATAGATCTTCCTGATCTGATTGAAGATCTGGATGTATTCCTCCGTGCGATAATCCGGGTAAGTCCACTCCCACGGTCTGAAGCTCCCCTTATAGTATCTCAGCGTGGCCTCGGCGAAAATGCCCTTTCCGAGGTAGACCCTGTGGGAGTGATCCTTGGTGGTGGCGAGGACGAGCTTGCCCGCGGCGACGTATCCCGGATCAAGATTGATCATCCTCCTTTCGGTTCCCGGATAGAGGAATTTCCTCTCAAGTTGATTGGTCTGGAGTTTGATCTCCGCCAGATCCTCCGGCCATATCAGTTTTTGGAAAGAGATAAAGATCCTCTTGAGGTTTTCGCCCATCTCCTCAGCGTAGTAATCGGTGAAATTGAACGGGATGATATAGCTTTTCAGATCTATAGATCCGAACTTCTCCTGAAGGAGTGAAGCCGCTTTATCGAATAGCTCCTTATGGGCTGAGATCATACCACATATCAGTTTAACAGGTGGATGCGGTTTAGGTTCACCCATTTACCTCACTCCTTTCAAGATGTTTCCGACCTGGATGGAATCGACCTCCAGGTGCATATCGAGCAGGCGTATTCCCCATCGAGTATCGATCGCTTTACCTCTTCGTCCTCCATTTTCCCATAAGAATATTCGCATCGGGAGCACTTTAACTTTCAAATCTTATCAGATGGCCGAAGCGCAAGTCAAGGCATGCCCCATTTCGTGCATTTTTGATGTGATCTGCCCCATTTCGTGCACCCCTATCTCCTAAACCGCCCGATAAACGTCTACCTTTTCGATGGCACATAAATTGCACCTTAACCCTTTGTTCACCGCTGAGACTAAGCTGAAAACTGCAAGGGGGGATCCCGATGAGATGTCTCATCGTTTTACCCTTGGCGATCGGATTGATCTTCGTCAATCTCGGTTATTCTCGCCCGAATCCCTCCCCGGCCGGAGGGGGTTACCTGACATTGGGTGAGGAGCACGATTTTGTCAGTACCGTCAGGGCGTGGTTTCCGGAAGGTAAATTCAAGGAGCTGACCGCTGAAGCGTGGATCTACGTTGAAACGCCACCTGAGCCGAATACCTTTTGGTCAATCATAGGTCAAGAGGATAGGTTCAACCTGATCATACACGGCGCTAAAGGCGGAAACCCAGGGGCATGGGTCCATAGCGAAGGGGTGATCAGCCCGATCGTGGTCGGCAGCGTCCCAGTATCCAGAGGAAAATGGGTTCACATAGCGGCGGTGTTCAACGCCAACGCGGGGTATGGGATGAACGGGGTAGGAGGAAATTGGCTGAAACCAGGAGGAAGTATCCTGGGATCGGATAAGCCTCTTATCATAGGGGGGATCATACCGCAGGACCTGAACTTATGTCATTTCGCCGGCGAACCTATGAGGTTCAAAGGCTATATAGATGAGGTGAGGATCTCGGACGTGGCAAGGTACGTCGGGGTCCGATATGAAGTGCCGAGAGGCAGGTTTGAGGCGGATGAGCATACGATCTCGCTGTGGCATTTCGACGAAGGGCCGGAATCCATCCGTTACGTCGATGCCTCAGGCAATGGATATACGCTCTGGAGAAATGGGTTCTTCGAGATCGAACCTGAAGACAAAATGGCGACCATATGGGGGAAGTTAAAAGGGGTCATTTATGGCCATTGAGTCATTTTTAGCTGAGCTGTCATTCAAAATGACACAAACTATCGGTGGTTGATGTCTGATCGCTTTCAAATGAACTACATTCAAGATAAAAATGAGTAATCCGATTAAGGAGGATAGGATTATGAGGCGACTTATCCTTTATCTTTCCGTTTTGTCGGTCATTTTGAGCTTATGGGATTGTTCGGCATTGGGAGGGCCAATCGTCATTGTGGGCAAACCCGACTTGGTCGACGCCCTTTACTCGCCCGACGGACGGTATCTGGCCGTCCTAACGGAGGACGGCGTGGAGCTCCTAAATTCGACGGATTTCAAAACGATTGCCGAATTCACCGAGCACCCAAGCTGGAGAAGCAAACTGGATTTTTCCCCAGATGGTTCCCTTTTAGCGATAGGAGGGGACAGAATACGCATATGGAAGATCCCAGAGGGGAGGCTCCTGGCTGAGATAGGAGTAAAATCGAGCCTGATAGGGTTTTCACCTGACGGTAAATCCCTGGCTTTCGCGGAGGGGGATTCGGTCAAGCTCTGGCAGATCGAATCGCGGAAAGTGGTCAGGGAGTTTACGGGCGATCCGGAGTCGGTGCTGAAACACATAACGGATCCCCAGAACAAGCTGGGGAGAAATACAGAGATGCCCCATGTCCTCGGCTTCACTTTCTCCCCTGACGGTAAGCTCCTTGCCGTGGGTTCCACCCGCGAGACCATATCGCTGTGGGACGTTCAGAGTGCAAAACTGATCCGTCATCTCCGCCCTGGGGATAAGATGTGGTGGAAATCGCTGACGTTCAGTCATGGCGGTTCCATGCTCGCCGCTTTAGGAGATACCTATGGTTTCGTCCTCTGGGATATGAGGGACAGGAAACTTATTCGACACGGATACTCATCGTACGACTCGATCGCCTTCACGCCTGATGATAGGAAACTCGTCCTCGGATCGGCTGGAACCGTTTTGGAGTTTCTCGACCTGAAAACGCTTAAAATCATGTCCGTCTCAGCGAGACGATATCCTCCTAACATACACGGCTATGAGAGATGTAAACGGATATCCTTTCATCCCAACGGCAGATATCTAGCGGCCGTGTATCCCCTTGAGGAGAAGATACGGATATGGAACGCCGAAGGCATGAGTCCGATTAGAACCCTATATGGCTGGGGAAAGCTTTCGGAGCCCATCTATCTGTCCGAATTGAACCTGATAGCAGCACATACGGGGAATAACCTCCTGTTCTACGACGTGAAAACGGGCAGGATGATCCACGTCATCGAGTTCCTCGATTTTCCCTGGTTTTTGAGGGCAAGTCCCGACGGGGTGAGATTCGCCATCAACGCTGAGGCTAAAGCTCAGATCTGGGACGCCCGGACGATGCAGCTTCTCCACGAGTTTAGGATGCCCGGTTTTCTGAGCATGGAGGGGATGGCTTTCTCACAGGATGGAAAGCTTCTGGCCACGAGCAATTTCGGCGGAGGCGGGACACAGGTCTTCGACGTGGAGAGGGGCGAGGAGATAATCAAAATAGATGACGTGTCAGGAAGCTGCTCCACCCTTCTGTTCACCCCCGACTCCAAGCAGGTTGTGCTCTACTCCGAGGATCAGGACGCCATAAACTTCTGGGACATCGAAACGGGCGAGCTCGTCCGGCGGATCAGGCCATCGGGATACTCGGGGAATTCGAGATACGGCTGTCGCATTGTCTTCCGACCGAACGGACAGATCCTGCACGTCCGCGATACGGGAAAGGCGATAGAGATCTGGGATATCACCCGGAGGTCCCCGAAACTCAGATGGAGTATCGAGAAGCCCTTTATAGAAGAAACGGACAGACACTTCACGCCCGTTCAGTTCACCCCCGACGGACGAATTCTCATCGTCCGCGTTTACCGGAACGAGGGCGGAGAGTTCAAAACTGAGCTCAGGCTATATGATGTGGATAGAGGAAGATACGTCAAAACCATACCGGATCAAACACGGCTCTGGTTCAGCGTCGATGGGCGCTACGTGTTCATGCGGACCGAAGATGGAAGGATGGCGCTTTATCCGGCGAAGGATGTGCTCGGATATACGCCGTTTACGGTTGAACCTAAGGGGAAGTTTTTAACCGCTTTGGGGGAGATCAAAAGGACGGCGCTTCTACAGAACTACCCCAATCCGTCCAACCCGGAGACATGGATTCCCTTTGTGCTTTCAGAGGATTCAGACGTGACGATACGCATCTACGATCTACTCGGCAGAAAGGTGAGGGAGCTAAATCTGGGGCATATGAGAGCGGGTTCCTATACCGAAAGGGATAGGGCGGCCTATTGGGACGGAAGGGATAGGTTTGGCGAGATGGTGTCATCCGGGATCTATCTCTACGAGCTTCAAGCCGGTAGGTTCAAGGATATGAGGCGACTCGTCATATTGAAATGAGATCCCATTGACAAGCGGGAAAAGGTGTGTTATATTTACCTTGCCATTTGAACATTCCGAAAGGGGGGTAGCGAGAATGATAATGAGGATATCAGTGGTGTGTGTGGGTCTGATGGTCGTCGGCTTGCTCTTTGCAAGCTCTATTTACGCCAAGATAGACCCCGGAACCGTCGTCGGTTTATGGTTGTTCGATGAAGGGAAAGGCAAGACGGTTGAGGATATGTCCGGAAACGGAAACGATGGAACGCTTATGGGCAATCCAAAATGGATCGACGGCAAATTCGGAAAGGCCCTGGAGCTGGATGGTGATGGCGATTACGTCGACTGCGGCAACGCCGACAGTCTGGCCATGGAAAACGAGATAACGGTCATGTTCTGGGTCAAGACCAAGAAGAAGATGGTGGCCATGTGGACCGATAGGCAGGTGATAGTTGGAAAACACTACCTCGAATACGAGGTTGGGATCTACCCGCAGGGACAGATCCATACATATACCAATGACGGCACCGGCGGCGGTTATGACGAGGGGATCATGGCTTCCATGGTCGAGGAGCTGGGGGAGAACGATTGGGCGCTTAACAAATGGTATCACATAGCCTGGACCCTTGAAGGCAACCATGAGGTCGCCTATGTGAATGGGGTGAAGATAGGAGAGCACAACAAAGCGCATAAGGGTACCAAAAGGCTAACGCATCACCTGGAGATAGGCAGAAGAGAGGGAGATGGCTTATATCTGACCGGCGGCGTTGACGAGGTGGCCGTTCTTAACGTCGCTCTCGGTGAAGAGGATATTAAAATGTGCATGGAGGAGGGAATGCTGAAGGCGCTCGGAATGACCCCTGTCTCTCCCGCTGATAAACTTGCCTCCATATGGGCTGCCATCAAGGCGCGGTGATATCACCGTGATATCACCGCTTCGATCAGTCTCTTCAGCGCTTCGTTCTCCATCTTTCTTCCTTCTACACAGGCATCGTTCCAGCTGACGATCAGGTCGAGGCTGGGTATTACGATCATCGCCCTTAATCCTCCATGACCAAAAGCGCCGTAGGTGTCAGGGGGAGCGTCCGGCCAGTGGCGTCTCCCCTCACGATCTATCCCGTTCGTCCACCACAGGAAACTGTAGCTTCCCATGTGATCGGTCTGATCGTCCGGAATTTGCCTCGAACCGATCGAGCGCTGACCGGGCAGCATCTCGGCAGGCTGCGCTTTGGTGCGTGGGATCGAGTTGGGAAGCGGACTGGTCACAGCCATCACGGCGAGCTTCTCGCTGAGAAGCTGTCTTCCACGCCATTTTCCCCCTCTCAGGTAAAGCAGACCGAAACGGGCGAAATCTCGAGGTGAGATGGCAAGTCTTCCGGGCCGATCTTTCACCCCAAAGGCCATGAAGGTCGGATTATCCTCACATCCCAGCGGATCGGTGAGCAACGGGTGGAGAACCTTTTCATCCACGTTCTCATATGTGGCGCCATAGACCTTCAAAAAGAGCAGGTCCCAGAAAAGCGCCATCTGCCAATCGTTGTAATCGAAGGCCTTACCCGGTCGTTCGGAAACTCCATAACACGAAGTCTGTGTCGCCAGATGACGCCATGTGATATGACCGTCCTTGTGGTCAAGCTCGGGGTTTAACTTCCGCAGCCTAGGTTCATAGCGGCTGACCTCCTCGTCGAGGCTTGAGATTTTCCCTAGCTCCAGTGCCTTGAACAGGAAATGGGCATAGACGGGCTTAGCAGCGGATGCCACATCTCCCCGTCGGGTGAAGTCGCCCCAAGTGTAGACCATGTATCCATGACGCACTATACAACCGCGTCCCCTGACGTAGCCGCGGAAACCCTCGAGCTTTGCCTTATCCAGCCCTACCTCCTTGGGGCTTTTAACCTCCCATCTCTCACCCGGATAAACGGCGGGCGAGGATGTAAACGCCATCCCAATGACAAGCAGACATGTTGTTATGTACATGACAACCCTCCTTTCATCTTCTCCCTTCGACTACCACGAGAAACACGTCCATTACATCCTTCCCATGCTACAGCGATACATGTTACATCTATATCATAGCACTAACTCAACCACCACAAGCTCGCGGTGGGGGAAACTCGGAATTTGCACTTCGCCCACCTGTGCGGGCGCGAAGCGCAAGCGCAACTCGTTCGCACCGCGCCCGACCAGCGCATCACGCGGTTTCACGCTCCACTTTCGTGCATCATCAACGCGCACCGCAACTACAACCGCCGTTCGCGTGAATGCAGAAATTTCGATGTGGTTCGATGACCGCTCGCAAATGAGCCACAGGTCTTCGGGCTCATACTTGCGCCCAGCGTAAACGGTGAAAATTCCCGCTTCGGCATCATCCGCGATTGCGTGGAATCCCATCGGCGCAATCACAACGTTACCATGCGCGAACGGTTCATTGGTCAGGTTCGCGATGATGCGCACGCCGCGAAAGACGCTCTCAAGCACGCCATTGCTACCGCTGCCTTTCAGGTAACGGAACGAAATGAGCGGCGCACCGATGTAACGCGATGCAATCGCCTTTTGGATGCGGTCAAGATAAAGCAGCCAATTGCGCGCATGCGGCATTTTAAGTCCAAACGGCGAAGTCGCATAACTCATCTCATAACCGATGGCGAGCGTCCAGACGAGCGTCTCGCGGTCGGTCACGAATTGCCCAAGGTCATGATGCGCGAAGATGACCTTGTCATGCGCGATGAAATGCGCGAGCGGGAAAAATTCCCAAACGTCATCCGAAAGCCAATCGCGATACAGTCGCCGCCAAGGCGGTGCACCCTTTGTGGGAACGAGCTGCCACGTGATTCCGCAAAATTGCGCTTCGGTGTTGATGAGCCTGTCAAATCCATTTTCCGTTGAGACGGGGATGGCTTTCGCGGCGCGTTTTGCAAGGTTGATGATGCCCTGTGTGTATGCGTAAGGTGTTGGCGATGCTGGGTTGGTGTCATACTGCATTCCGCGTGCACCGACTTGGTCTTGGAACAGGATGTCCACTGGGTATTCGCGGGTGAACTGTTCGCAAATTCTGTCGGCGGCTTCAATCACTGCGGGATGCCAAGGGCAAATGCTCCAGCCCCAGTTGCGCCCATACTGCTCGCGTTGCAACTTGCCATCAAGCCTGCGCAGGAGCGGCGCATTGCCGTGTTTGATGAACGTCGGTCCTTTCGGGTCGTCGCACCACCATGTCGGATTCGTGTAGGGCATCACGAGATGACCGAGTTCGCGTGCGCGTTGGATGAGCGCTTTGAATTGCTGCGGCGTGCCCTTGCTCGGATGCGGCGGCAGGTGGTCTGGGTATTGCTTGTCAAATCCACCATGAAGGTAATCAACTAAATGCACCACCGTTGGGACGGGTAACTCATCAAGCATGCGCATCTGGTCGGCGAACGTGCCGCCAGTGTATTTCACGAGCACGGAACGCTTCCAACGCTTAAGCACGTCGCGGCGCATCTTCTCCGCAAGCCCGCACACGTAACCGTTTTCACACGCATACTCGCGCAACGCACTCACGACATCGCGCCCGATGAGCATTCGCACCGTCGGCGTTTGCCACGTTTCTCCGCGCCCGACGAACGTGCGCCACAAGCGTTCAACGTAACCGCCGCGCTTATCCGCACGTGCTTTCCATTCAGCGGGAACGAAGATGTGTCGCTCGTCGCGCTCGCCTTGGATGCCGAATATACTCACCGCCCCGTGAACGCTTTCGATGTGCACGAAGTCGGAAAACGCGGGCGGATAACGGCACTGAATTGCGTAAAATTGGCGCGGAATTAGCGCGTAAAAGAACGAATAGCCACCCGTTTCAAACCACACGCCGCCATCGGAAATGAACTTGCGAATTGTATCCGCAACCGCTTCCCACCTTTCGGTGCCGACGGGGAACCACTCGCCATACGGGTTCACGATTGCAAATGCCTTTCCACCGCGCAGCGCTTCAAGCATCTGCTCAACCGTTTCCGCGACGGCGAATTTGAGACCGACGGAACGAAGCCATGCCGATGATGCGAACGCTCTTTTCCATGCATCGATGCGAATTTCCGTCCAGCCGCCTGCGGGCGGTCCGTTGCGAAGCACGAGCAAAATGATCTGCGAGCGCGTCGCATCAATCTGTGCTGATGCGGCGAGTTTCGGGTCGCGCTTCAAGATAGCGGTGATGTGTTCAACGCTTCGGATGACGTGCATACCGTCATCACTACGAATCCTGCCACCGAAGCGAAATAGCAGTCCATTTCCGATGCGGTGTCCTGCGAGGAATGCGCCGTGTTCCGAAGTGATGAATTCAAGGTCGGGCTTTTGCTGTGGCGGGCGATTCACGATGCGCTTGCGCGATTGCCACTCGCGCACGAGCGCATCGCCGAGCAACTTGTGACCGCGCTCAGTGACCGTCACGTTAACGGGTGCGTCATCATCGGGGCGCATGACACAACTCACGTTTGCGATGCGTTGCAAACCCCTCGGTCCGATGGAATGCGTCTGCCAACCCGTCGGTTCGTGCTGCGGTTCAAAGAAACCGCGCTTGAGTGCGATGCCAAGTTCGCTCGGAAAGATGACGCGCTTGATGATCGCAGGCGAAAACGTTAGCGATGCTGGCATGCCGATGGCGAGCACGTCCTTTGTGGGATTCGCGACGCGCACGGTGAAGTCAACGTGGTTATCGCTTGCGATGATATCAACCCTCACCGTCGCCGCATCCGCTTCAAACGTCATGCGCAACCCTTGCGACAACCTTTCGTGCCGCACGCGACCGATGCGCTGATTTGCGAAATCGCTTGAACGCAGCATCGTGCCATCGCGCATTTGCAATACCCACAGGCTGCCACCCTTCGACGTCGCACAAGTGCTCTTGCGCCGCGCACCATCATGCACCTTCACGAACGCAATCGCACCCGTGCGCTCATCAAACCCAATCTCATATGTTCCTCCGCGAAGCAAAAGCATCCCATCCACTCGCTCAAACGATGCACCAACCGCAGGAACGCACAACGCAAACAGCGCGGCTAATGCACAGCTCGTAAATACCATCGCCACAGGCGCATCTTTAATCAACTTCACTGCATTCCCCTCCATCGCAAACGGCATTCATGATCTGTGACGGGTAGCTCCAAGAACAATCTATAAACCCTTCGGTCAGTCCATCAAGCTCAAAGTGACCCCCCGCGTCTGAGGCGACAACCCTCAGATGAATCTCCGGAGATGAGGGAACCTGACTGGATATTTCTCCTTGAGCATCTCTATCACTTCCCTCTTCTTCTCTAGCGGTAGCCCAGCAGACTGAATACTTTTTTGAGACGCTCAGTTCATAAGTGAGCTTCCCTACTAACCTCTCAAGCTCTGCTATTCTCTGGTGCTCTTTTGAGTTGGCTCCAGGAGTAAAGATCAGGTGTGCTCTCTCCAAGAACTGCTTCT
>JAGGXZ010000065.1 GCA_021162805.1 Candidatus Poribacteria bacterium | reverse complement strand
CTTTCTGGTTAGTGAGATAAGGCGTGGGGTGAGGGATTCTTGGAAGGAGTTTCGTTTGGAGCCTTATTTTTCTTTATCTTCTCATAGCTTTTGTAAGGGGGGGATAAAACTGGGGGTAGATCAGCTTCCACGTGAGGTTGACGGCATCGGCGAGCATATCTTCGACATCCTCCGGATCCTCGTGCAGTCTATCCCCATATGTGGATTCAACCAGGATGTAATCGGCCTCATCGAAGAGGGTGGGATCGCGCAGGATGGGTTTGTTCCATCTGCCCACATCGCCTGAGAAGAGGATCGTTCTCCTCCACCCGTTTCGACTGAGGTCGATCTTTATCATGGATGACCCCAGGATATGTCCCGCGTCATGGAAGCTCGCCTCAATTCCATCTCCCAGTTGAACGCTCTCGCCGTATCTCACGGGGTGAAAGAGGGGAAATGTTGCCCTGGCGTCCTCCGACGTGTAGAGCGGGATCTCAGGATACGGCCCTTTTCTCCCCTCCCGTTTATGCCTTTTTCGCTTGAACTCGGCATCCTCCTCCTGTAGGTGTGCGGAATCCAGGAGGGCGATCCCTGAGATCTCGGAGGTGGCCGCCGTGCAGTAGATCCTACCCTCAAAACCCTCCCTCACCAGCTTGGGCAGCAAACCGGAGTGATCCAGATGGGCATGGGTTAACAGAACGGCATCTATGGTATTGGGTGGAACTGGAAACGGATCCCAGTTTCTTCCCCTCAGCTCCCTCTCCTGATATAGGCCGCAATCCACAAGTATCTTGTGACCGTTGAACTCCAGCAGATACCTGGAGCCGGTGACGTTCTGCGCTGCGCCTAAGAAACTCAGCCTGACCTGCATCCTTCAATCCTCCGTCAACAGAGAGATGGTCATTCATTGTCATTTTGAATGACAGCACGGCTAAGTAACTCAATGACAATGACTTCACGTGCCAGCGTCCAGCGTGCTTTCCTCCGCCTTAATATTTTAGGTGATTGAGGTGGGCGGGTCAACAAGGGCGGCAGCATGGTATAATATTCACCGAGCGAGGAGAGAGATGAGATCCGTCGAACAGGGCGAGATACTCAGAAGGATCCGATGGATCGAGATCCGCGCCAGGAGGCTAGCGGAGGAGATGCTTGCCGGGGAATACGCCAGTGCGTTTAAAGGGCGCGGCATCGAGTTCTCCGAGGTGAGGGAATACACGCTGGGCGACGATATCAGGTTGATAGATTGGAACGTCACCGCCCGAATGGGATCGCTCTACGTCAAGCGATACGTCGAGGAGAGGGAGCTCAACGTCTTCATCATCGCCGACGTCAGCCGGTCCATGGTCGATAAATTCGCCGATGAGGTGGAGCTGTGCGCTCTGATCACCATCTCCGCCCTTAAAAGCGGAGATCGCGTGGGAATCATCGCCTTTACGGATAGACCCGAGCTTTTCATACCGCCGCGTAAGGGTAGAACGCACGCCCTAAGGGTTATCAGGGATCTGATCCTCATCCGCCCGCAGGGGATCAAAACCGATCTGAATCCTCCTCTCGAGCTCCTCAGGAGAACGGTTAAGAAGAGATGCATCGCCTTCCTGATCTCCGATTTCTTCTGCGGTGATTTTTCACGATCGCTGAGGATCGCTTCGAAACGACACGACCTGATAGCCATCGCCCTGAACTCCCCCATCGAGATCGATCCGCCCCAGCTCGGCCTCGTGAGCGTATCCGATCCGGAGGGTAACGAGGAGGTTATGCTTGATATGTCGGGAGCGAATTTGAGGCCGATGAGAGGGAGGATCGAGGAGCTCAGGCGACGAAGAGATGAGATCTTCCTCAGGAGCGGGGTGGATCATGTCGAGCTTATCTCAGGCCGTCCATACGTGGAGCCGCTTATGAGGCTTTTCAGATCCAGGGCTCAGAGGCGATGGAGATGATCGGCCCGATCGGATTCATCCTGATCTCGCTTCTCACCCTTGAACCTCAGATCGTATCCGTGGAGATACATCCACCCGTCATTACGGTGGGAGATGTGGTGGAATGTGTCGTCCGATTGCACCTGCCGCGAGGAAGCCGTCTCCTCCTGGCGCGTCGGCTTGACCCTCACTCGCTCCGCGTCTGGAGGGGGAGGAGGTTGCGCGGCGGGGAAGACGGTTTAGAGATCTGGGAGGTTCGGCTGCGGGCGAGGTTTTTCAGACCCGGCGAACATCGATGGCCGCCTATTAAACTGATATGGATGAATCCGGATGGGCGAGCTGAGACGATGAAACTGCCCTCCATCAGCGTCCACGTTAAATCCATCACGGCGAACCAAAACGCTATGGAGGGGATAAGGGACATCAAACGCGATGTGAAGGGAAGCGGCGTAGCCGAACGGTTCCCTCTGTTCGTGGGGATCGCCCTAATGATAGCTGGGATCTCGGTGATATCGCTTTCGATTTTCAGATCGCGCAGGAGGGAGACGGAGGCGTTATCCCCCGAGGAGAGGACGCTTTTGAGGCTTGCGGGTGTGGAACGGGGCGGGATGTCCGATGAGAAGAGGGTCAGGGAACTTTGCTTCGAAGTGGCAGATGCCCTCAGGGAATATATCGAGGCTCGATTCGGTATACCTGCCGCCTCGCTTACCTCTCGTGAGGTGGCGGATCAGCTTAGGGGAAAAGGCCTGAGCGAAAAACTGGCGAATGAACTGGAATCGCTTCTATACGAGCTCGATAAGGCGAGGTTTTCCGCCGATACACCCTCCCTTGAAAGGATCAGAAGGTTAGCGCAGATGAGCGGAAATCTCATTGCCCTTATCAGCAATGGGGTGCATGAGAAATTTATCGGTAACAAGAGGGTGAGGTAGTCTCCCCTAATCGTGTTGGTGTATAATAGATACACATCAAGCGATTGGGGGATAGAAAATGGAACACACACGATTGGTTTCGCCCGGTTCCTTCTGCTGGAACCCAGATTGTCCTGACTACG
>JAGGXZ010000064.1 GCA_021162805.1 Candidatus Poribacteria bacterium | reverse complement strand
TGGATAAGAGCAGGGCGGCCTACTGGGACGGCAGGAACGAACAGGGAGAGAGGGTGGCGAGTGGCGTGTACATCTATCAGATGACGGCCGGTAAGGAGAGGTTCACCAAAAGGCTCGTGATATTGAAGTGAAAATAGAGGGCCGAACATGAGATGAATCTCACGCGGGGCGCAAAGGCAAGGATTTGCGCCCCGCTCATAAACCGTCTCCGAGTCTGCTTTATCTCCGTCTTAACGCCTCGGTCGGGTCGAGCTTCGCCGCCCTGTTGGCCGGATAGAGCCCGAAGAACAGCCCTATAAAGGCGGATGTGAGAAAGGCCGCTGCCACGGCCCGCATGGAGAGAACGGATGGATAGTTGCTCCCCTTGAAGACGAAGATCGAGACGAGCTTCGCCGCCCCGATCCCAAAAAGTGCCCCGGCCAGTATCCCGATCATACCGCCTGATATGCTCAAAACGGCCGATTCTATCAGAAATTGGAGCAGTATGTCCCTTCTTTTCG
This sequence comes from Candidatus Poribacteria bacterium, assembly GCA_021162805.1. Classification (NCBI taxonomy): domain Bacteria; phylum Candidatus Poribacteria; species Candidatus Poribacteria bacterium. Next base: position 40,927 of record JAGGXZ010000064.1, on the reverse strand, counting down.
CCCCCACCGCCTTACGAAGCCCTATCTCCCAGGTCCGCTCGACGACCGAGACGAGCATTATGTTCATCACCCCTATACCGCCTACGATGAGGGCGATGCTGGCGATTCCACCCAGGAGCCCCTTGATTATGAGCGTAACCTTGCCCACCTCCTTGAGGGCGTCCTTGGCGGTCTCATATTTGAAGGCCACATCGGCGTTCTTATGCCTCCACTTGAGAACCCGCCTCACCTCCTCCAGAGCCTTTTCCACCGTCTCGAAGCTCTCGGCCTGGATGAACATGACCCCGACGTATGGAAAGCCGAACATCCTCTTCTGAACGGTCGTGATCGGCATCAGCACCCATTTGTCCCATCCCTGAGTCGCCATCGTATCCCCTTTCTCCTCCATAACCCCCACGATGGTGAACCTCTTTCCGTTTATCCTGATCTGAGCTCCCATCACATCTCCCCCCCTACAGAGCTCCTCCCACAGCTTGTATCCTATGACGCACACCATCGAGGTGTCCTCAACATCCCTCTCCGTGATAAACCTGCCCAACTGCACCGTCCATCTATGTCCCGGCTGATAGGCGGGGGTCACACCTACCCCTTTGGTTCGCATCGACTCTCCATGGTACTCCACCGTGATGGGGATATCGGTCAATTCAGGCGAGACGTTTATCACGTGGGGGCAGGTGGCCTGAATGAGCCGCGCATCCTCATACTCCAGGAAATCGGGAAGCCTGTTGGGTACGTATTTCCCATCCGGCTGCCTTATCCTATCCCTCCGATAGGCCCATAGCATGTTTGAACCGCCGATCCGCTCGAACTCATAGAGCACGAGCTTTTTGGCGCCGCTGCCGACCGAGACGATCCCCACCACGCCCGCTATGCCGATGATTATGCCGAGCATCGTCAGAAAGGTTCGGAGCCTGTTTTTTCTGAGCGACGAAAAGCCTATGAGTACGGCCTCCGAGATGTTCATTCGTACCTCAAAGCCTCCGCAGGCTCAAGCCTTGAAGCCTTATATGCCGGGTAGAGCCCGAAGAGAAGACCGACGAAAGCCGAAAACCCAACTCCCAGCATGACGGACTGGGGCGAGACTGTCGACGGCCAGCCTGAACCCTTGAATACGAAGAGGTTTATAACCCCTGACATCCCCATCCCTATGAAGACGCCGACCAGTATCCCGATCCCCCCGCCCACCAAACACATGACGAGGGATTCGATCAGGAACTGGAACATGATGTCCCTTCTCTTTGCCCCCACCGCCTTACGTAACCCGATCTCCCTGGTTCGCTCGGTGACCGAGACGAGCATTATGTTCATTATCCCCACGCCGCCCACGATCAGGGCTATGGCGGCGATCCCGCCGAGCATCGACTTTATGATGAGGCTCACCTTTTCGACCGCCTGGAGGAACTGTTTGGCGGAGTTGATCCGGAAGAACTCCTCGCCCTTATGTCTTCTCATCAGAAGCACCCGTGTCTCCTGAACCGCCTGATCCACGAGATCATAGCTTTTCGCCTTACACCAGAAGATATCGACCTGTCTGCCTCCCCTGAACCGCCTTTGAGCTGTGGTGAGCGGGATGAGGATCTCCTCGTCCCTGTCCCATCCGCCTCCGAAGAGCTTGCCCTTCTCTTCCATAACGCCCACCACTGTGAACCTCTGGAAGTTGACCTTTATCTCTCGACCGATCGGGTTGGACTCGCCGAAAAGGTCATGCCACACCTTAACCCCTATGACACAGATCCTCGCCCAGTTGTCCAGGTCGCCCATCGAGATGAAGCGTCCGAAGGCGGTATACCAGTCCTGGGCGGCGGTGAACATCGGGGTAGTCGCCTCGTAGAGCGAGACCCTGGATTTATCCCGATGGGCCAGATACGCACCGTCCATCACCTCCGGGTTAACGCTTTCGACTGAGGGGCAGTTCGCCAGCACGGCCCAGGCATCCTCGAGGGTGAGGTATTCGGTGCTGGGGTTGCGTATCCATCTCCCATCTTTCTGAATCCATCTGGGTTTCTGGACGATGAAGAGGTTCGTTCCGCCGAGCTTTTCTAGCTCGCGGATTATGAGCGTTCTGGCGCCCTCTCCCACCGCTATCATCCCTATCACGGCGGCTACACCTATGATTATCCCCAACATCGTTAGGAAGGATCGGAGCTTATTTCGGAATATTGAGCTTATACCCGCCGATAACCCCTCTGCGATCTTCATCTTCACCCCGAAAGCGCCGCATAATAGGCGGCGGCTACCGCTTGGCCCAGCTCCGCGTTCGTCTCGCCATCCATCCCCTCAGGTGTCCCCATGGGAAACCCCAGCTCAACCTCATCGGCGATCTCCGGCCTTCGCTTTTTCAATATCTCACGGGCTCTCCCGATTATGATCTGACCGAATCGGCCGCTGACGACCCTGCCGTATAGGACGATATGTCTTATGTCGGAGTCGCTGTAGATGTCCAGAAACTCCGGTACGCTTAAACCCAGATACTCGCCGATCTTAAGTGGTATCTCCCTAAAGCCCCGCTCACCCTTCGCCGCCTTGTCCTTGATCTCCTCGAGGAAGATCGCCCTTCGTGCCGGCTCATCGAGCCTCATCCCGAGCTCCTCGGCCATCCTGAAGGCCGCATTTTGTGAGAGGTAGAATATGGCCGCTCCTCTGAACCTATAGTTTCGATGAATGGGGGCGTTCGGATTGAGGTCCAGGACGGCCTTGCCGGTTTCATTCAGTCCTTCGAGTTCCCCTTTTGAGTTCACGCATCCGAACCCCACCCCCGATCCCATGGATATCCCCAGGATTCCCCCTCTATATCTTCCGTCAACCCTGGCCTGCAACATCGCCGCATCGCCGTCATGTATCACGTGAACGGGTTTTCCTCTCAATCTCATCGAGAGTATCTCGCCGAAGAGGGGTATCTTCTCCACGTCCGTAATCCCGCTGAACAGACCGCTTATCCTGATCCTACCTTCATATACCACGCCGGCCGTGCTGAGTCCCACACCGGCCAGAGGCGGCTCGCCGAGCCAGCTCATCAGCTCCTCGGCGGCGGTCAGGACGAAGTTCAGATGCATTTCGATCGATGAGAACTTCTCCGGAGCCCATCGTTTCTTGAACCCCTCCACGAACCGGCCGTTTCTGATATATGCCACCTTGACGTCGGATCTGCCCAGATCTATACCCAGAAATCCGCCCTTCCTAAGCTTCGTTCTGAGCTTAGGCAATGAGGGATCGGGCAGAGAATTGATCTCCTCCCTGTGGCTCATCATCAGGATGAAGGGCTCACCGTAAATCGACTCCATGAATTCGGGTAGATACCCAAATCCGCCTGAGGATGTTCCACCCTCGAACATATCCTTCAGCTTCCGGAAGATCTCTCTCGGACAATCGATCCACACCTGACCGGCTCCGAGGGCTACGGCACGGTTGTTTATGAACGTGGCAAGAGCGAAAGAGGGATCTATCTCCAGGTTCATAAACCTGAAAGACTTGAGGGGGATGGGAATCCTCCTTTTATAAGCTCCAACGCCGGGTTTGTGAAAGGCGAGGTTGACCTCATAGAAATCCGATGGATTCTCACTCGCCATTCGCCGAAAGGTCTCCCAGAGGTCGTAAACCGGAACGATCTGCCATTTCCTCCCCGCAGAAATCTGGCGGCGGAGGCTGTCGCATTCGGGCAACAAGGGAAACCGCCTCCTAACTGCGTTATAGGGCTTATTGCGCGCTCGGGTTTAACGCAACGAACGCTCAACGCGAGTAACACAATAAACTCAAGTAACTGGAACTGGGAGTCAGGAGAGAGCGTGGTCTCTCACTCCTGGCTCCAAATTTATAACGAAGGCTCACCTCTTTATCTCACCCCACGTGATGGGGAGTTTAGATCCCGGATCGACAGCGGCGGATTTCACCAGTGTCGCGCAGTAATATAGGCCATTTTCCAGTAGAGGCTTAGCGGCCTCGAGCTTTCCGGCATCTCTCGTGTCGTAGCATACCTCAACGTAAGCGCCTTTGCCGTAGTGGAGCACGAAAGCGGCAGGCTGATTGTTATCGGTTCTGGTTGCCAGGATCACGAAATCCTTGTCCACGCTGGCGAAGTTGTCGTCAAGCGTGATGGCGTTCATGTCCACCTTATTCGGCTTGGAGAACAGTCCTGACGAGTCACCATCGGAGGTGATCTTGACGGGAGCATCGCCCGTATCCATGATCGTAACGGGATGTTCATCGATCGGGAACCATCCTCCGACCTGATTGCCGTCGGGGTCCTTGAAGTTATTGTCGAAGGCTCCCATCCACACCACGCCGCCGTTTTTGACGAACTCCTTCACGGCGTCCTCTGCCCCTTCCATGAAGTAGCCGTTATCATGCCCCGGCCCGTTCCAGGTGAACCAGATTATCTGATAGTCGGAGAGCTTGATGTTCCCTTTCTCGATCTCCTTGCCGAAGTTCACCGCATCCTTGGTGCCTCTGTTGCCGGGATCTGAGTTGATATGCACCACCTCTAAGGTCACCTCCTCAATGTAGTAAGGGACGATCCCTATCGGACCGCCCCTTCCTGATCCGATCACCTCTTGATCTCCCCCCACGTGGTGGAGAGCTTATCGTTCGGATCGACGGCCGTCACCGCCGATGCCTTCAACGCCGCGCAGTAGTAGAGGGCGTTTTCGATCAGGGGCTTTGCGGGCTCAAGCTTTCCGGCATCCCTCGTGTCTATACACATCCCCACGTAGTATCCGGAGCCGTAGGGAAGCTGCATCGCCGCAGCACCCTTTCCATCCGCCCTGTTGGCCAGAATCTTGTATCCCTTGAGATCTCCGGCGAAGTTGTCGTCGAGCGTGATGGCGTTGACGTCAACCTTGTTGGGCTTGGAGAACAACCCTGAAGCCTCTCCCTCGGGGGTTATCTCCACGTCAGAATCGCCCGTGTTGGCGATCTGGGCCGGAAATTCGTCTACGGGGAACCACAACCCGATCTGATTGCCTTGATCATCCTTGAAGTTGTCGTCGAAGGCGTCCATCCAGATGACGCCTCCGTTTTTCACCCATTCCCTGACGGCGTTTTCCGCTCCCTTCATGAAATAGCCCTCGTCATGGCCCGGACCGTTCCAGGTGAAGTAAATGATATCGGTCTTAGAGAGCGTGTCCTTGATCTCAGCCTCGCTGAGCGTGGAAAGGTCCGTCGCATCCGCCCATCCGCGGTTTCCCTCATCCGTGTTGATCTTGAGCACATCATAAGAGAAGGTGTACCCCTCGATCTTGGTGAGGCTGGTGATGTAGTCGATCTCACCACCCGACTCCACGTAGTTATCGCTGGCTATCACCAGCACCTTATACTCGGCCGATGCAAGGCTCGCAAGGGCGAAGAACACGGCCAAAGCTAATATCAGCACACATCTCTTCATGGTGCCAAACCTCCTTATCGTTGGGACTGTGATTTACCTTAAAGTATAAGTTAAAACCAGTTCGGTTTCAAGTTGATACGAAATTAATAAAGTTGCCCGGAGCTGCCATTGCTGGTATAATAGCATTTAGGAAATTCGGAGGTACCTCAGTATGAGGCAAGGATACCAGGTGGAGTGAGATGGCAAGAAACCTGATTCTAGTCGTGGATGACGATGAGGCACAGAGGAATATTCTGGGTAAGATCCTCGTCAAAGCCGGATATGACGTGGAAAAAGCCTCATCCGCATATGAGGCCCTCGAGATCTTCAGATCCAAACCGATCGATCTGGTGATAACAGACATACGGATGCCGCGGATGACAGGGAGGGAGCTTTTGAGGAAGGCGAAGGAGATCGATCCGGACGTGCCGATCATCCTCATCACCGCCTACGCGGAGCTGGAGGACGCCATAGAGATGATCACGCGCGAAGGGGCCTTCTATTATCTCGTGAAACCCCTTGACGTGGGGAAAATGCTTGAGGAGATTGGCAGGGCCTTAAGCTTGAGAAACATAGAGAAGGGGGAGGAGAGGAAACAGGGGGAGACCCCTCGCTTTGAGGGGATAATCGGCGAAAGCCCGAGGATGGTGAAGCTATATCGCGAGATGGCAAAGGTCATCCTGCGCGGCCCCGATACCGTCCTCATAACGGGGGAAAGCGGCACGGGTAAAGAACTCGTCGCCAGAGCTATCCATCGCTACGGCAGGAGAAAATCGGGAAGGTTTGTTCCGGTAAATATCAGCGCCATCCCGGCCACCCTGCTTGAGAACGAATTGTTCGGGCATGAAAGGGGAGCCTTCACCGACGCCAAAACCAGAAAGATCGGCCTCTTCGAGGAGGCAAACGGCGGAACCATATTCCTGGACGAGATAGGCGAACTGGATGCCAACCTGCAGGTGAAATTGCTCAGGGTGATCGAAGAACGGGAGTTCCAAAGGGTGGGCGGCACAAAGCCGATAAAGGTCGATCTATGTGTGATAGCTGCTACAAACAAAAACCTCGAGCTGGAGGTCAAAGCCGGTAGGTTCAGAGAAGATCTCTACTATAGGCTGAACGTCATTCCCTTACATGTGCCCCCTCTGAGGGAGAGAAAAGAGGATATACCGCTCCTGGTCAACTATTTCCTCGATAGGTTCGCTAAGCAATACAAGGTGGAGCCCAAAACGTTCTCACCCAAGGCGATCTCAGTTCTGAGAAGGTATAACTGGCCGGGGAACGTCAGACAACTCGAAAACGTCGTACATCGCACCTTCATCATGGTCGATTCAAATATGATAGATGTGGACGACCTTCCGGAGGAAATCAAGTCCGAATCGCCATCCTTCAGGTTTGAAACCCAAATTGAGATACCTGAAGAGGGGATATCGCTTGAGGAGGTCGAAAGGCAGCTGATCCTCTCGGCCCTGAAAAAGGCAAAGGGAAACCAGGTGGAAGCCGCAAGACTCCTCGGGATATCACGGAGAAGGCTCCAGTATAGGATGGAGAAATACGGGATCAACGGCAAGCTCTTTAAAAGAGATAATCAGGACGGACGGTAGATCAACATCACCTTCCCCTCTTTCCCCTCCATCCATCCCATGATGAAATCCAACCGTGCCTCAATAAGATAGCTCAACACCCCCTCTCTGAAGGCCGATTCGAAGAATCTCCTCCTCGAGGGGGAAGAGGGAGACAGACTCAGGATATCCTGATAGGTCAGATCCTTTTTCAGTTTCACCCTCGCTCGAACGCCGCTCGCAAGGTAATTGATCGAGCCCAGCTTGCCGTGTCCGGATACGATCAGATCGCTCAGATCATAAGGTGAATCGTTCACAAGTTCCACCTCATCTCCGGCGATCCTTACGCTTATCCCACTGAACTCCCCAGTTGATTCGGCATGAAGCGAGACGCTTGAAAATGGATCAAGGCTCATCTCGATGATGTCCTCATCCGGGCGCAGGAGGAAGGAAGTTTGAGAACCCGCCGTCGGTGCGATCGCCCTACCCTTCAGCTTTAATCTCACCCTGGACTTGAAGCTCGACGAGAGGTTGATCCACTCCGATTTAAAGGCCACCTCTTCCCCCTTATACGCCCTGAGAAGCGCGAACCTTCGAAGTTCAACCCTGTTTCCGAAAATTATCTGGATTGCAAGGACGAGGGAGGTAAGAAGTGAGAGGATCAGGAAAGACCTTAATCCCCTGCCGAACAAGGCCAGAAGTGAGAGGATCACGACATACGCTCCCAGATACAATGAGAGGATCAGGAGAATACCTCGCCCTTTTCGACGGCTCAGGGTTGAGGTCACCTTCCGCTGGAACCTATGCTGTGGATCGTATACCCTGTAAAGTTTAACAGGTGGTCGGCCATATGCGATCAGCCTCTTCCAGAACCTCTCCCCCTCTTGGGGTGAAACGAAGGATGAGGAGAACGGGTCGAAGGCGACATACATAAGCACCCCGTCGCCGAACCCCTTTGAGATTATGAGGGGGTAAGGGCTCGGATGCAACGTCCTCAAAAGAGTCCCGCCTTTTGGCTCCACGTCGGCGATCTCCAATTCCCCGATGAAAAGGGACGGCATCCTTATAGTTATGGGTTTCGAGTCTCTCTTAACCCGTGCCGGCGTCAACCCTTCCGTTTCAAACCCCTTACATGTTATCAAAGTGCCGCCTGAGGCAACCCATCTTCTGAGTTCCCTGATCTTATCCTCGTCGGAAAGATAGGAATGGAGGAAGATCAGATCGACGTTGGCGAGCCCCATCGTCCCATCGATCCGTTCAGGCGGGATGGTCGCCGCCCTGACGATCTGATTCCTGGCGAGCGGCGATCTATCTATCGATATGACCTTACCATCTATGAAGCTCAGATCCTCACGCACATCCGAGACCAGGAGGATGATCAGATCCTGCTCCCTCAGCGGATAAAGATCGGCCTTACGGGTGATGAGCACCTCGCCGCTTTCATCCTCGATCTCCACCTGAAGCCGAGAGGGGAAGTTAGGGGACGGCAGGTTCAATCTGAGAGCGCGCCTGGCATAAGGTGGGATACGCACCTCGGTCAAAGCCGCTACGTTCTCCCCCTCGATCCTCGCCCTAATTCTCCCGTTAAGCGGTTCGTCGCCCGTTTCCACCAAGATCAGCGTTTCAACCCATCCACCCCGCTTGCACAGCCCATCGATCCCCGCCTCCAACTGAAGGTTCAGCTTCGACGGGGCACAGAGGATGCCCAGGAGCAGCATCCAAATCATCCCATCTCACCGATGAGTATCCTCTCCAGTATCTCTATATCCTCCTCTGCCTCCTCCTCATTCATGAACCCTATAACCGTCCCACAGACGCCCTTTTGTGAATACGTCCACCTGAGCCACTCCTCTATCCTGTTCTCATCAAATCTCCCCGAGGCAAGGGGTTTTATGGCGATAACCGGCTTTGTGCTCTGGGCCACCGCCTCCAGCACGACCTCCTTAGAGGGGTTCATCAGAAATCCCATCCTGTTGACCGGTATGACGAACAGTTGGAAGTCGTAACCGAGCTCCTGGGCCAGCCTCATCCTCTCCCCGTTGTGGCAGGCTGTTCCGGGGATCATTCCGGCATCTCGGATCACCTTGGGGTAATCCTCCAGCCCTTTGAACTTCCCCTCCTCGATCGGCCATCTGTCCAGCCATCCGCCGTGGAGACAACAGATGGGTGTGTTGACCTCCTAGGCCATCTTAAGCTGCTGAGCCGTTTCATCTTTAGGACCGATGGTGGTCGACACAAAGAGCATCCCCTCGCCCGATAGGTCCTCGGCGGCCTTTATGGCGTCGACCAATTTGCGCTGTATCGGTCCGAGCACCCCCTTCATCCCCCGCTCCATGCAGAAGGCGAAGAGCTTTCCGATCTTGACGGGCGTGTCGTAGTATCTGCGTATCCAGGCGTCTCTACCCCGGCTCGTGTGGGAATATCCTAACAGGCTGTTTATACCTATCAGAGCTTTGGGGATATGAGCGCCTTCAACCTGGAACGTCGGAAATGTCGAGCCCCCCATGATATCAACCCCTCTTCCAGAGATCTATCGGTTTCTCGGCGTCGGTGGTGAACGGGAATTCGACCTTCTCGCCGGTCCCCGCCGACTGATATGCCGCGAAGATCACCTCCAACACCGCCCTGCCGTCCTCGCCGGTCACGAGCGGCTCTTTATCGTTCAGCACGCAGTCCACGAAATGCTCCATCTCCTGAGGAAATCCGTAGTTCCACGCCTCCTCGTATATCGTGAAGGACCACCCTACCGTGGTCGACGCCTTTTCGACGGCGTAGCCGTAACCCCGTTCGCTGAAGGTTACGATGGAGTTGCCTCTCAACAGATCGGCGTAGGCCACCCCTTCCGATCCATAGACCTCGGCTTTATCGTCCATCCCTCCCTTTTTGGCCCAGCTCTCCTCCGCGAGACAGGTCACCACGCCCCAATCGGTTTCATAGTTGACTATCACAAGGCTGTTGTCGTCCCCCCGTGTTTTGTCCTTGTGGACATATATGTCCATCTCGGCGTAGACGCTGAGGGGCTTGGGGTTACCTCCGAGCATCCACCTGAAGAACTGTATCGCGTGACACCCCATATCCATCGTCACCCCGCCGCCTGAGAGGTCCACGTTCCAGAACCAGGGGGAATGCGGGCCGTCGTGTTTCTCGCTCTGCTTGATATGGTAGATTTTCCCCAAGGCGCCCTCATCCACGAGCTCTTTCAGGCGCACGTATTTCGGCGTGAAACACAGTTCCTCGGCGTACATCAGTTTGACGCCCGCCTTCTTGCAGGCATCTATCATCCGATCGGCCTCTTTCAAGTTCATACAGAGCGGCTTTTCGCACACGACATGCTTCCCGGCGGCCGCGGCGTCCTGGGTTATCTGCGCGTGGACGTAATTGGGGGCTCCTATGACGATCATATCCAGCTCGTCCATCTCCAGCATCTTGCGGTAATCGGTGAACCAGTTCGGTATGTTATGTCTTCGGGCGAAGGTTTTAACGTGTTCCTCTGTCGGTGAGGCGACCGCTATCACCTCGGCCGCGGCCACCCGCTTCAGAGATTCGATATGTATCTCGGAGACGAACCGTGAGCCCACAAGACCCACTTTAACCTTCCTCATGGATTCACCTCCTGAGAATTCGGCCTTCAACGGTCAGCCTTCGATATATAGACCGTTGACGGCGGACGTTATTGATCCATCGGCTGATATCTATCGTAGATCTCCTCCGGGCCGAACGTGCCCGGGAAGAAGGGTCTCAGGTATTTTCTGACCTCCCAACAGAGATTGCATTTTTGAGGATATCCCTTTCTGGGCTTATAGCCGAATTTGACGGCCAGCTTGAGCAGGCCGAAAGGGCCCTCCTCATATACGATCCTGATGATCTCGTTGTCGGTGAATCCCCTTTCCATCATATCGGGCAGCGGGATCTGATTGGCGTTGCCTATGATGATCCCGCAGCAGGTTTGGATGTTGCCGTAAGGATCGATATGTATCTCCCACATCTCCTGAGGGTCGAACTCTTTCCAACAACTTTTCTCACCTGAGGTTCCCCCATGCCATAGGGTGTCCTTCACGAGCTCTTCGATCGGCCTATCGGGGAGAAACCTAGCCAGCTCCTCGCCCGCCCTGCCGACAAGCCTTGGCGTGTGTTTGCGCGTGTATTCGGCGAGCAGAGCCTCGCTTCGCCCTATCTCAGCCATCCTCTCAAGCTCCTTTCTGGAGGGGGAGGCCACTATGACGTTCTCCTCGCCGAATATCTCCACCGCCCACCGATATGCCCTCTCAAATCGGTCGGGGAGCACGAAAGCCTGATGATACGGACTGCAGCTTATATACATCCCTCTTACCCCGGCCTCTTTCAGCTCCTCATATCGTTTTCTGGCCATATCATCGTTTACGCACCATGATGCGTTCGTCTCGATGAAATGCGGCGATACGCTCTCCTTTTGAGCTATCTGACATATCTTGAGCACCTCATCGTAATATATCATCGGCTCGCCCCCCGATATGTGAACCACCCTGTCCGTGGCGCGCAGCTGTCTTAGAAACTCAACGCCATCCTCAAGTGAGACCCGAATGGAGGGTTGATCCGGCGAGCAGTTGAAAAGACAATGCTTGCAGGAGATCGTGCATTTGTACGTGAAAAGCAGGCTCGCCACATGTTTTATCCCTATGGCGCGGGCGACTCCTACCTTCGAGATTACCTCATCAACGGGCAAACTCTTAAGCTCTTCCATCTGTTAAATCCCTCACTCTTGGCGGAATTCTTCGAAGAGATCTGCGAAACGGTCGGGGTCGGCCTTGCCCGAGTGGACGAAGATCCTGTATTTGACCTTAAGGCTTTCCTTCGTTCCGAGCTTCATGCCCTTCCTCAGGAAATGAGATGGGCACATCCATCCGTCGTTCCGAACGTGCCAGTGTGGAGGGTGATCGGGGTTGTCCGGGTGGTCGAACAGCGCCAGTCCGTTCCATTCATCGGGCGATATCGGCCCCGAATAATCGCACCACTCGGCCCGTTTCCAGAAGATCTCCTCCTCGTTTCTCATACCCTCAGAGTTGATTATCATCCCTCCGCCGTCGTTGACCGTCATGGTCTTGGCAACTCTGACCCCTAGAAACCCAAAGGGGGTTTCCCCGAAGGTCAACTCGACGGACGGTATAAACTCGTGCTCTAAATCGATAAAGAACTCCCGCGTGTCGGCCATGAACTCCACACCAACCGTCCGTGTTTCCCTCAAGACCACATCCCCGTCCGGATTCACCCAATCCACGTGAGCTGTGAGAAAGCTCATCAGACCCCCATCGAATATCTCTGAGACGTATCTGTGAACCTGTTTCCCGGCATCGGGCGAGTTCTGCTCCCAGAAGTTCACCCCGTTCACCTTCTGGTGTCCGAGCCAGATAGAGAGATGATGGTTGTGGCCGTGTGGGTCATGCGGATGGCCTATCCGGGTGACATATCTGCCTGAAGGACCCACGACGGGAAACAGAAACGGCCTTGAGCCAAATGGGTTGAAGACATATCCGACCAGCTCCTCGCCGTTAAAGGTGAATAAAACCTTATCCGGATGTGGAACAGCCTGTATCAGGGGAAAACCCTTCATATCATCACCTCTCCAGAACGGCCTTCTTCAGGCCCTTTGATCTCCCATCCACCTGAAGCGAATAGAAGTAAACCCCACAGGGCAGTTGCTCACCTCTATCGTCCCTCCCATCCCACATCGGTGCTCTGGACTTCTCGATATACCTCCCCGGCTCCAGGTACCCCATATCTATGTGCCTGATAGCTCTGCCGTTCAGATCATAGATGGTGATCGTCACCTTTCCGAACTCGCCGAGCGTAAACGGAAGCCATGTTTCGGGGTTAAACGGGTTGGGATAACATTGCAGAAGCTCCGTCAGCTCGACGACCGGCTTTGCCGGAGCGGCCTGTTCCGTTTGTTCGCCGAAATGTCTCCCCACGAGAACCAGATCCAGCACGTCCACCCTGCCGTCCCCGTTCAGATCGGCCTGAGCCGAAGCCCCGCCGAAATTCCTGGCGACCAACACCAAATCGAATATGTCCACCGTCCCATCGCCGTTGACATCCCACGGAACGACCTTTGGCGACTCAAAATCGGGCGAATAGCTCCATCCGCTCGAAAGCCCCGCTCCGTTCACCGCCCTGACGCGGGCGCGATATGTATGGCCCGGAGCGAGATCAAATTCCGCCTCAGTCCCGTTCACCCTCTCGTTCAGCACAAGTCCCCGCGAAAAATCGGTCGAATCAACTTCAACCTGCACGTCATAGCCGGATATGCCGCTCAGATCCTCGACCGGTTTCCAGGTGATCATTCCTCTCATCTCGCCCTTAACGGGTTGTATGCCGATCCCATCCGGAGACGGGGGAGGAGAGGAATCCACCCTGAAGCTGAAATGCGACGCTCCGCTCCAGTATCCCAAAGCGGAATACGCCCTGGCGTGAAACCACCATATGCCGTCCGGGAGGTTCAAATAGGCGATCGTATCCCTGTAGATATCCGCCTTCTCATCCGGCGTTGTATCGGGTGATCTGTCCAGCACGATGCTGAAGGTCTGAGAACGGGATTCCAGCTTCAACGTCACATTTCCCGTCGGATACCATCTGTCCCGATCCGGATGGGTTGGGGAGGTTATGAGAGGAGGTGGGAGCGGAGACCTATCGACTATGATCGGGATCGGCCCATATGATTGAGCTTTGGCTCCCTTCGGATCGGCGGCGACGGCATAGATGTAATACCTGCCATCGGGCAACCCCATCTTCACGGGCTTCCAATCGTAGCCTTCCCCGGTCAACCCTGATGCTATCAGCGTCCCGGGCGGCGTCCGGTCGGTATCATAGTAGAGAGCTACAGAGACGGGGTCTCCGTCCGGATCGGAAACCTCCCAGGAGATGTGAACCCCATCGGATGTCACGGTCAGCTGGGATGGGGAGGTTATTCGGATGGATGGAGGTTGATTTAGATCGAGCTGAACCCCGTTTGAGGCGAATATCTCGACCAGAGCGTCGTAGTTCTCAAACCCGTATTTACGCCATCCCTCGACTATATCCAGTATGCTTTTGGGATGATCCGCGGTGAATATCTGCCAGAGCTGCCCGAACATATCGCTTATCCGGTCGTCGTCCACACCGGGCGTGGTATCAATGCTTTGAGGTGTGTCGAAGATATCCCAGAGGATACTGGCCACCGATCCCTCAACTATCGCCCCGTTATCGTTGATCCCCTTGCCGTCAACCGCCCCTGTCCACCATCTGTTGGTCTCGATATTCGGGAGATCCGCGTTCACATATCCCCTGAGGTTAAAGGCGCTATCTTCGACGGCCGACTCCACGAACTCCGCCCATCCCTCGTTCATGGCAAATCGCTCGTCTGAGACGGTGTAAACCCAGTGTGGTCTATCGGCAAACCGCTCGGATATCGGAAGCTCGTAGAAGTTAAACCCATAGGCGGCGCTCATGACCGAATGGCCGTATTCGTGAAATAAACCCACCTTATGCCACTCCTCGCCGTAGGGGATGTTCATCCTCTCGGAAACTATCTGACCCGATAGCTGATTGTAGGAATACGAGTAGAAAAGGGTATCCCCCTCAGACGGATAAAGCACGGGCAGCTTCCTGCGCGACCATCCCACCTTCTCCAGGAAGAAGTCATGGACTTTTTGAACCTCATTGAATATCGCCCCTAGCCCTCTGTTGGGGTGGTTTTCGTCCAGGATGAGATTTATCTCCACATCGCCGTCGGGGGCGTTCCGAACCACCTCGGAGATGATCTGATAGATCTTGCCGGATCCGTCCTCGATCGAGAGGATCGCGTTGTCGAAGGTGGCGAGGATATAGACGTCAAGATGCGTCCCGTCCGCCTCGCGGTTGGAGACGGGTGGGAATTCAAACCTCCCATCCTTATCGGTGACGGTTTCACCCAGTTTCGTGTCGAGGAGCATGTTCGAATCGAAAAGCTCCAGTGGAAGCCCTTTTATCGGCATAAATTTGCGCTCGTTGTCGTCGTAATATGTCACCCTGCCGAATACCTTCAACGTGTCGGGCTGCTGGGGGGTGACGGAGGCCAGCTCGCTTCGCACGAGCGCCCTTTCGGGAAGATGTACGACGCGTGAGACGCTTGACCCCGAATCGTCAACGTGTAGAGATATCGAGAAATGCTGTCCGGATGGGTAGACGATCGCCTGAATGGGGTATTCGCCGGGACGCGATACGGCGATGACGGCGTTCAGCGAGGTTTCACCCCTAGGCGGGAGGTAAACCCGATCAAAACGGCTCCGCGAGAGGAACTTCACGCCGTCGGGAGCCACGAGGATCACCTCGGCGAAGATAGGATCGCTCAGGCTAGACCTCAGCTCAAGCGAGAGCGTCCCCTCTCCGCCGAGACGGGGCAGACGTGAGACGGTAAGCTCACCGTTAAAAGGCTTATGATAGACCCGGGTGGCGAACGACGTAGCCGACAGGATGAAAACCAGAAGGAGAAGAAGGGATAAAAATCGAAAATTTCGCATCTCATGGATTCCTTAAACCTTTTATATTCGCCCATACCGTCGCCACTTTGTCGCCCAATTGAACGGCAACCTCCTTGTTCAGGATTACGTATTTGACGAGCCGGAACTCGTCCGAACCGCCCTTTTCCATAACGATCCCGACCTCCGGGGCGAGCCACATATAACCGGTTGATATCTTGAGGAGGTTGATGTAGTAATCCTGTTTGATCCTCAGACAATCCCTGAAAAAGCCGGCCGGAACCTCGATGTTCTCCACCCCCTCAACCGTTGCCCTGCTGACGGAGTTTATCGCCAGATCGCCGAGTTTCGTCGTTCCGGAAATCATCCATGTCTGTCCCGGGAAGAGCTCCTTAGGGAAGAAGATCTGAGGCGGATCGTAGTTGAAATCCACATCGCCGAAGAAGGTCTTGACGTGGGATTCAAGGAGCTCTATTCCGGATTCCGCCTCTCTTATCACGAACGTGTCGGCCTCGTCGTTGGTCTGGCGGGTTAGAAGGTAGACCCCCTCCTCCTCTCCGTAGCGCTCCAGCTTGATCAACCTCGTCTTGGGGTTATCCGGATCGGTGTTTTTCAAAACCCAGCGGTTGCCATCGGCCAGGGGGTAATAGTCGTGCGATAGAGCGGGGACGGAGGGGAGGAGGATAACAAAGGTCATGAGGGTGAAGGACATGGCATATCGCATACATCACCTCACATGAAGATGGCGAGCAAATAGCCTATCAAAACGCCTATCGCTATGGACGTGATGAGGCCGCTCACCACCAGAACGATAACCCCTATCCCTGACCTATCCTCCCTCTCATCCTCCTCCTGCCAGAACTCCCTCTCGGACTTGGATCTTCTCTTCCTAACCGGTCTCGTCACAAGCGGTTCCGCCGGGGATTCACCCTCCTTTCCGAGGATCCTCCTTTTTATCTCCTTCTCCTTCCGGAGCCTTGCGTCGGCTACTTCGCCGAGCCATATCTTACGACGATGTTCCCTTATCTTCTCCAGAAGTTCCCTCTTTTCCTCATCTTCCAGCGGCATACCCCTCTCACCCCTCCGCTTTCTCAATTACGACTTTGGTGCCGCTTTTAACCTTTCTGAACTCGTCGGGATCTCCCAAGAGTTTGCCGATTATGTTAACCGGGCTGGCTGCCCTTATCTCATTCCCCCGGCTCGCAGGCGTTCTGCCGAAGAAGATGCAGAAGGCCGTTCCAGGAGGCCAATATCCGAGGGTTCCCTTTGAGACCACGTCGTTGGCGTCAGGCTCTAACCCGGCCTCAACCGGTATTGAGAAGTAGATCTCGTCACCCCATCTGCTCCCCCTGCCCTCTATCGGCAGAGCCTTCAGGATCTTCTGAGCGGTGGGGGAATCGTTCAGTTCGGCCTCCATCGACACGTCGCCGGCTTTTATCCTTACCCTGGCCATCTCTCATCCTCCCTCGGTTTTGTAATAGCAAGTATATCACAATGATATCCTCGATGCAAGTTGACTCGGGGAGGTTTTGATGCTAAACTTTTCACGTCCGAAAAACGATATGGAGGAACGATATGCCTTTCTGTCCGAAATGCAGATCTGAATACGTGGAGGGAATCAAGATCTGCCCCGAATGTAACGTGGAACTCGTGGAGAAGCTGCCCGAGGAGAAAATCGAATACATCCACTGGAAGGTCGTCAGAAAAGTGCCCAACGAGATGGTGGGGAATATGCTCAAGGCGCTTCTCGAACAGGAGGGGATAAGGGCCGAGGTGAAAGGACTGACGATCCCTTGGTTCGACGGCATAGAGGGATCATCATGGTCTGAATACCAGTGGGGGGAGCTCATCGTTCCCGAAGAGCAGCTCGAAAGAGCGAGGGAGATCGTGGAGGAATACATGCGAGGGGTAGAGGAAGGTTGATCATGCGTAGGGATCTCGCCCCCATCCTTTCATGTCTTATTATCCTCATGATGAGCTCAGCCGCGTTTGATGGTTTCGCCGAGGAGTATAGGATCAAAGCCGGGGACACCCTCTCCATCTTCGTGCTCGGCCATGAAGGATATAACCTGACCATACCCGTCAGGGCCGATGGGAAGATCTCCTATTTTTATGGCGATCTCCAGGCCGCCGGTCTAACGGTGGAGGAGCTTTCGGAGAGGATAAAGGGGAGACTGAGGTTCCTCAAAAACCCGGAGGTTCTGATCAGCGTTCAACCTGTGGGAAACGAGATCTTCGTCTTCGGGGCCGTGCGAGTGCCGAACAGATATATCCTCCGATCGGAGAGGATCTCCGCACTCAAAGCGATCGCCATGGCTGGGGGATATGATGAGGAGAAGGCTGAGCTCGAGTCGGCGCTGATCATAAGATCGAACGGCGATATTGAGAGGATCGACCTCAAAAGGATGCTCGCCGGGAAGGGTATGATGGCCTATCTCTCCCCCGGCGACAGCCTATATGTGCCCGAGATGAAACAGGTTAAGGTGAGCGGATATGTCATACAGCCCGGCTCGTATAGGGTCAAAGGCCCCATCCCACTAGCGTCGGCTCTCGCCATGGCGGGCGGACCGATCCAGGGCGAGGCGAACCTCAGAAAGGTGATCATCTTCAAACCGGATGGGAGCGAGGAGGAGGTGAGGATAACGGACGAGTTCTGGTCGAGCTCAAGCCCTAAACTTCACCCCGGCGAGACGCTATATGTGCCCAGCGCTTACAGATATGATGAGGTGAACATCCTGGGATACGTCAGAAATCCCGGATCATACAGGGTGAAGAGGGAGGTCACCCTCTTCGAGGCGCTCGCCCTCGCCGGCGGCGCCTTGGATAAGGCCGACCTCGGCGGCGCACGGATAATCCATCCCGACGGGAGGATAACCGAGGTGAACATCAAAAAACTCTACGAAAACCCCGACACATCGATCAAGCTGTATCCGGGCGATACGCTGTATATCCCAAGGGGGTTCGAGATCAACTGGGCTATGATCTTGACCCTTCTTTCGGTCATATCCACGACCATCACTCTTCTGAAAAGGTAAACTCATCACATCGAGAGGGCGTTACACGATTTTGGCTGTGGCCCTCGAAGAGGCCCACCGGATGAAAAAGGGTAAAAAGGAGAAACTTCTTCATATCGAGGAATTCCCGGAGGACGGGGAGCTCGTCGAGAGAATCAAGCAGGGCGATGAGAGGGCTTTTGAGATCCTGATGATGAAGCACAAGCGAAGGGTGTTCATGATCGCGTTTCACAGCACCAAAAACTACGAGGACGCAGAGGATATAACTCAGGAGGTTTTCTTCCGGGCCTACAGATCGATACCCAACTGGGAACCCAGAGCCAACTTCTCGACCTGGCTCTATAAGGTCACGACCAATCTGTGTATAGACTATCATAGGGCCAGGATACGACGGAGGATGGAGTCGGTGGATGATGAGGAGTCGAGGTTGCCCGAGCTGAGGGCTGAGGATCTGGCGAGCGATCCGGAAAGGGTGGCCGAGGAGAATGAGATCAGGAGGCTCATAAACAAGGCGATCGAGGAGAACCTGTCGGGCAGACAAAGGGACGCCTTCATCCTATACCACTACGGCGGGCTTCAGGTTAAAGAGGTGGCCGAGGTGCTCGGCGTCGCCGAGGGCACGGTTAAAATGCACCTCTTCAGGGCCATGACAAAACTGAGAAAAGCCCTTAAACCCCTGAGGGATAAGGGCGAGATTTGAAGGCGGGGGCCGAAATGAGCGATTGTCGAAGGATCAAGCCGCTCCTCATGCTTTACATATATGACGATCTCTCCCAGGAGGAGAGAAGAAGGGTCGAGGAGCATGTGAGGATATGTCCCAGATGCGCAGGGGAGCTTGAGGAGATGGAGGAAACCGCCTCTTTGATTCAACGGGCCGTCTCGATCGAGATGGACCTCGCATCGGATCGGCTTGAGGATCTGGAGATGAAGGTCTATCGAAAGGCGGCGTGGCAGGCGGTGAGGGAAAATGATAGGGTGAGCCGGTGGCGGGCGATATGGCGTCCATGGGCTCAGATCGCCTCCGCCGCTGCCGCTTTAGTGCTGGGGATCTACATCGGTTCCTCATATATCTCATCCTTACATCCGCCTCGAAATCGACCTCAGATCGTTCAGAGGCTTAACCCCGATGAGTGTATCCGCAGGAGGCTCCAGAGGTTCGCAGATGAAAGCGCGATGAGAAAACTCGAAAACGCGAGGGTGATAAACTACATCCGCGGCGACTCTTGGTCGGCATGGGGGGAATATCAACAGGTCATACATGAAAATCCCGATAGCTACCTCGCAACGGTGGCTATGGAGGAGTTGGCCCAGGCGGGATATAAGCCATGATACGTAGAACGACCTTGGCGCTGATCCTCATCTTGGCCGTTGGTTCCATCGCACGCTCAAGCGATGATACCTCTTTCGATGAGGGGATCGCCAACCTCATAGATTCCGGCCGATATGACGAGGCGATCTCCAGGCTCCAATCCCGCCTCAAATCGATCAAGGATAAGGAACTGGCCGCCGATACCCTGTTTCAGATCGGCGATATATACTATAAATACCTTCACGATTACCCCAAAGCTCTTGAGGTATATCGCAAAATCGAGAGGTTGAATGATGGGAAACCGGGGGAAACCTATGTGGCACTCGCCAGAATGCTCGAGGCGGAGGTTCTCTGCAGAACCGGCAGGTTTGAAGGGGCGATCAGCATCTATAGGGATATAGCACGAAGCTATCCCTCCGGAACCCTCTATCACAGGGTGGCCCGCCAGAAATATCTCAACATACAAAACGCCCTTAAAAACCTGAGGGAACAGCAGAAGATGATAGGGAAGGTTCAAGGCACACCCCTCGAGGTGCAGCTGCATCTCCAGATGGCGGAGCTGTTCAAATCCGACCTAAATCGTCCCGAGAGGGCAATCCAGGAATACAAGCTGATAGCCGAGAGATTCCCCACGAGCCCTGCCGCTCCGGAATCGCTGTGGTGGATCGGTTACCTCTACGCCTCGCTGAACATGCCCGATAAGGCGATCTCGGCCTACAGGGAGGTGACGAAGCGATATCCTGCCAGCAAGTTCGACGCTGAGGCCATCTTCCAGATGGGCAGGCTCTATATGTCCCTCGGCGACTACAGGGACGCAGCAGACGCCTTCGAGAGGCTTATAACGACCCGACCGGCCTTCTGGAAATTACCGGCAGCCTTCTATTGGCTCGGCCTGTGTTATGAGAAGATGGATGAATACGACGAGGCCATCGATTCGCTTAAGACCTTCACGAACGTCTACCTCAGCCGGCGGGAACATATCATCTGGGCCGGAGATATAGGCAAACACAGCGAACCCAAGCTCAAGATAGAGACCGAGGTGACGGCTAAGATCCGACAACTTGAGCTTAAGCTGCCGGAGTCCCTCTGGAGAAGGGCATCCACCGCCATGAAGGAGGGGAGGTTCTCACAGGCGGCGGAGCTGTTCAGAAGGCTGATCAGCCTCTTCCCGGATAGCTCCTACTCCGCCAATGCCCTCTCGATGCTGCCCAAAGCTGAGATGATGGCTGAGGTTCAGGAGTGCCGCAGGATAATAGATCGAAACCCGGATTCAATCGCCTCGGCCATAGCACATTTCAGGATAGCCGAGCTCTATGAAAACGACCTCTCGGATTACAAACAGGCTTTGAGGGAATACCAGGCGGTAACCCAAAGCGGGGATGACCTGTGGAGGGCAAAGGCGTTTTACAGGATGGGGATGATCTATCAGGAGAGGCTGAAGAGATACGAGGAGGCGGTCAAGATCTTCAAGAGGATCACGGATGAGTTCCCAAAGACCGAATACGCCATGATGGCTTACTACCAGATGGGAGAGCTCTATCGCAAACACCTCAACAGACACAGGGACGCTCTGGTGGCATACTCGGAGATAGCATCATATCCGCCGCATACCAGATACCTCGGAGACGGTTTCGTAGATAGCCTTGTGGACGCGGCCAACTTCAGGATCGGAAGAACCTACTTCGAGAACCTACATGATGTGAAGGACGCCCTCAAGGTCTTCCAGGAGCTTATCAGGTCCAACCCCAGATCCCCCAGGCTCGCCGCCGCATATGTGTTCATCGGGATGATATACGAACAGCAGGGGAAGATATCCGAGGCGATCGACGCCTATCAGAAGGCGGTCGATAAGATCCTGGAAAGCCCTATACAGGCGAGAATGCTCAGAGAGGAGACAACTGGGCTTAACCTCCAGACGGAGGATCAGGCCGAAATCGCCAGAAAGATCATGGACAGGATAAACACCCTCAAGGCAAAGCTCAATCGAAGAGAGCCTCCACGAACTCACGGGCGTTGAAATCCCTCAGATCCTCTATCCCTTCCCCCACGCCGATCAGCTTGACCGGTATCCCAAGCGTGTCCCTGACGGCCAGGACTATCCCCCCTTTGGCCGTTCCGTCCAGCTTCGTTAAGGCGATGCCTGTGACGGGAACCGCCTCGTTGAAGGTCTTGGCCTGCATGATGGCGTTCTGACCTGTGGTGGCGTCCAACACCAACAGAACCTCATGGGGCGCGCCGGGAAGCTCCCTTCCCATCACGCGCGCTATCTTCTGAAGCTCCATCATCAGCGGCTTTTTGGTGTGCAGCCTTCCGGCCGTATCGACGATCAGAACATCGGCGTTCCTCGCCTTTGCCGCCTGAATCGAATCGAAGACCACAGCGGCCGGATCGCCACCCTCGGCGCCCTTGATCAGCTCCACGCCGGCCCTCTGACACCATATCTCAAGCTGGTCGCTCGCCGCCGCCCTGAAGGTATCGCCGGCGGCGACCAGCGTCTTTAAACCCTGGCCCTTGAACCTTGCCGCCAGCTTGCCTATCGTGGTGGTCTTACCAACCCCGTTGACGCCGAGTATCATTATGGAGTAGGGTTTGGCCCCGCCGACGTCCAACGGCCTGTCCTCTCCGAATATCCGGAGCATCTCCTCCTTCAAAATCCCTATCAGCTGCGATGGCTCCTGGACACCTCTCTCCTGGACCGTCTCCCTGACCCTCTCCATCAGCTTCAACGTGGTCTCGACTCCGACATCGGCCTGGATGAGAACCTCCTCTATCTCCTCCATCAGCTCCTCATCTATCCTGGTCCTGCCCTGAATTATGGAGCTCATCCTGCCCAGTATGTTCTGCCTGGTTTTGGAAAGACCATCCCGAAGCCGATCGAAAAGCCCTTTTCTCCTTTCAGCCGCCTTCCGATCATCCCGTTCCCTCTTTCTGCCGAAAATTCCCCTTAACATGAAGGTCAACCTCCGGATTTTGACTTAGGATAATCTTATCGAGAACACCCTGTATCTTCCCGAATAGGGAAGCATCTTAACCTTCACATCCTCCACCCTGGCGGAGGAGGGACCGATCCTACACCAATCTACGAACTCCATAACCGCCCCCTTGTCGCCCTCCACCACCGCTTCGACGCTTCCATCGGGAAGGTTCCTCACCCATCCCTTAAGGCCGAGGAGATGGGCTTTGTTTCTCAGAAACCACCTGAACCCAACCCCCTGGACGATCCCTTTGATCGTTATATGTGCGCCGATCTTACCGGCGAAGGAGCTCATCGATCCCCCTCCCACATCCTTTCAGCCTCCTGAGGGGTCAGTCGAGGCAGCCTAGGCAACTTTCACCTCTACAAAGGTGGTTAGAATATCCCTGCTTAGGGTCTCTCTTATCTCCTCCTCAGATAGCGTCTCCAGATAAAGTTCTATAGCTTCCTTTATGTTATCCAGCACCTCTTCCAAGGAGTCCCCCTGGGAGTGACATCCTTCAAGTTCAGGGCAAAAGGCGTAATATCCATGTTCATCCCTTTCTATAACAACGGTAACTTTATAAGGCATAATCAAACCTCCCGGCAAACCTACAGCTCAATCCTCGATCACTCCCCAGTAGCTGAAGCTATCTCGCTCAGCGATAAAGCGGGATGGATTATACCATTTTCACCTCAGCTCGTCTATGTTATCCACCACCTTTTCAACCGCCCCGGCGATATCATCCATATCCTCTTTGCTCCCCAAAAGGACGCTCTGGAAGATCCATACCACATCCCTGCAGGCCCTTTCGACGTTGGGGAGATATACCTTCGAGTAATCCATCTCCTTCCCGTAATACGGACATCCCACCGGGCAGCGTCGGATATCGGATTGGAACATCTTCTCCCTGTAGAGCGGGTTATATCCGGATGAGCAAGGGATCCCCTCCGCCCTCAGGGCAGCTATGAACCTCTCGCGGGGCAGGTTGAAAAGCTCGGAGTCGAACTTAAATATGAAGAGATGACATCCATGTCTCGTTACCCTCTCATCCCGTTTCTGGGGCTTTATGCCCTCGATATTGGAGAGCTTCTCGGCGAGATAAAGGGCGTTTCGATTCCTGGTCTCGGTCTGTTCCTCCAGCTTCGGCAGTTGTGCCAGCAACACGGCGGCCTGCCACTCGGTCATCCTGTAGTTGCCGCCCATGACGTTATGTTCATACCATGCCCCCTCCTTACGTCTGCCGCAATTGTGGATCGACCAGACCTTCTCCTCCAGCTTCTTGTCGTTGGTTGTGATCAGGCCGCCCTCGCCTGCGGGCAGGTTTTTGCTCGACTGGAAGCTGAAACAGCCCATATCGCCTATCGAACCGACCCTTTTCCCCCTCCACTCAGCCCCATGTGCCTGGGCGCAATCCTCTATAACCACAAGGCCGTGTTTTCGGGCGATGGCGTTTATCGCGTCCATATCGGCCGGACATCCGCCTATGTGTACGGGGATCACCCCCTTCGTCCTCCCCGTTATGACGGCCTCAACGCTTGAGGGATCGATGTTGAAGGTGTCGGGATCTATGTCGGCGAACACAGGTATGGCGTTTGCCGCTATGACCGAACTGGCGGTGGCTATGAAGGTGTAGGGCGGGACGATCACCTCGTCGCCCGCTCCTATCCCGGCGGCCTGGACGGCCAGCTGGAGCGCTATCGTGCCGCTCGTAACCGCCACGCCGTACTGTGCCCCGACATATCGGGCGAACTCCCGTTCGAACTGCGGCACCTTGCTCCCCCCGATGCCCCAGACGCCGCTCTCCCATACCTCCCTGAGCGCCTGCAGCACCGCCTCATCCTTGGAAGGCCATCCCGGAAAGGGTTTCGTCCTCACCGGCATTCCACCGTTTATCGCCAATTTCGCCATGTTAACCTCCATAAATTTACCGATCTTTCTTGTTCTTCTCCTCCTTAAGGTGTAGCTCTGCCTCCTTGATGTCGGCTATCAGATAGGGATCTTTGGTGAGCTCATATGCCTTTTTGTAGGCCTTGAGAGCCCCTTCGTAATCGTTCAGGTAGTATCGGTTGATCTTACCGATCCACTCCCATGCGTCGGCGTCATTCGGATCGATCGATACGACCTTCTCGTAACACTGAAGGGATTTCGAGTAATCCCGATGTCCCGTCTGATAGGTCTGGGCTTTGACCTTGAGATAATCGACCAGCTGCGATTTGAGCTCCTGATAGTTCGGATCCAGCATGTAGCCCTCTTCGAGGACCGCCAGGGCTCCGTCGAGGTCGCCCTT
Source organism: Candidatus Poribacteria bacterium (assembly GCA_021162805.1). NCBI lineage: Bacteria > Candidatus Poribacteria > Candidatus Poribacteria bacterium. Next base: position 15,980 of record JAGGXZ010000064.1, on the reverse strand, counting down.
GTTGTATAGGAGCCTTCCGAGCTGAAGCCTCGCCTTCAGACCGAAAGGGTGATCCTCCAGGATATGGGGCTTCAGAGTCGGATCGCATTCGATCGCCCTTCTCAGCTCCCTCTCCGCCGTTTTGGGATCAGAAGCCTGGAAGTTAACCCCCAGATAGTAATGCGCCTCAGCGTTATCGGGACCTATGTCGATCACGTTGAGATAGATCCCGTTCGCCTTTTCCACTTCGCCGTGCTCGCCCAGTATCCTGGCCTTCAAAAGCAGCGCATCGACGTTATTCGGATCGCGCCTTATTATCTCATTCAGATCGTCCATGGCCTCAAATGTCCACTGGTTTCTGTAGTAGATCACCGCTATATCGTATCTCGCCTTCAACAGATCGGGGTCCTTCAGTCTGGCATACCAACTCGCCACCATGGCGTCGGCCATTCGCCCCTGGGCGAGGAACCTATCGGCCCTCGTGAGATACTCCTCGCCGCTTAGCGGCAGCTCCCCTCCCGTTCTCCTCACCCATGAGCTGAGCGAGAGGAGAGCGATCATGATGAAAACAGCTATCAGGCCGAACTCAACCCAAAATCCCTTTCCGATCTTCGGCGGTCTCATCGGGCACCCCTAAAATTTGGGCTTCGGTTTCCGACAGTACCATAAACCGGCTATCAGGGCGGTCAACGGTATGGTTATGACCATCCCGATGCTTCCGGCCAGCATCCTGATCACCTCGGCCGAGATGACATCCACGCTCAGAAGCTGCATGCCCGTCTGTGCGAAGATCTTGGTGCCGAGGGAGGCCATCACCAGGAGAAGCCTCAGGCCGAAATAGGCGAAGACGAGCGTATTGGACATCGTCCCCAGAACGTCCGTCCCGACGTTCATCCCGGCTCTGATCAACCTCGGCGCCGTGATGTCAGGATCGGCCCGTTTGATCTCATCCATAGCGGAGGCCACATCTATCGAGGCATCCATTGCCACCCCTAAAACGCCGATGATCATGCCGCCTAGAAGCAGCTTCTCGAAATTGAAACCCATCTCCTTCACCCCGCTTGAGCCCAACGCCTCGATGATGGAAGCCACGTTGGCCGTGGCCATACCGGTCAGATGAAGCCTGTGCTGTGCGTAAGCAACCAGGCCGGTTGCTATTATCACTCCGCCTATCGTCCCAAGCACCGCCGAAAAGGTCTTTCGGTTGAACCCGACGATCGACATGAGCGAGAGTATAGCTATGATGGCGGAGACCAAACAGACGGAGAGAATCGGGTCGTGTCCGCCCCTCAAAAGCGGCATCATCACCAGATATATCGCCATCCCGGAAAGGATGAGGGCGAGGGCGTTCCGAACTCCCTGCACCCTTCCCACGACCACTATGAGAATTAGAAGCAAACCCACCAGGAAGATGATGAAGCTGTCCCTATCGTATTCCTGGATCAACCCTACGGCGTCCAGGTTATCGCCCGTGCCGGTCACACGACAGAGTATCGTATCCCCCACGGAGATATACCTGCTTATAAGCGGGAGAGCCAGAGGCTTGATGACGTTCCTCAACACGATATGCCTGCCCCTGTATCTGCCGCCGAGAAGCTCAACCTCGAGCACGTGGTTGACGCTCCCCCTCTCCTCGAACACCTTGGTGTCCAGAAGCCTGACCACCTTCCCCTTCACGTATTCGGTGATCGACGAGTCAGGTCCTTCGCCGGATCGGCTTATGACGGCGTTGTTATGCAGGTTCAGGTTGTAAGAGACATATGTGAGGAGCGTTATGAGGAATATCGCTATGGGGATCAGCCAGCGCCCTCTCATCTCAGATCTCCTCTTTCCGATAGACGATTCTGCCGCCCACTATGGTCGCCCATATAGAGAGATCGGGATCCAGTATAACCAGATCTCCATCCTTGCCTACTTCTATGCTTCCTTTTCTATCCTCCATTCCAATCGCCCTCGCTGGATTTTCCGTAACGGTCCTGATCGCCACATCGAGCGGACAGCCGGTGAACTCCATGAGCCGCTCGATCATCCGATTCAATCCCATCGAGGTACCGATCAGGGTGCCGTCGGCATATCTGGCCGTCCCATCCCTGGATTCGTATTCGATCCCGTTGTAGATATATCTTCCCTCCGGAAGACCCATCGCCTGCATTCCGTCCGTGATCGTTATGCTCCGTCGAGGGCCTATGAGGTTAAACGCCCACCTCAACACCTTGGGATGAAGGTGAACGCCGTCCGTTATGATCTGAACGTCTAGATCCTCCGACTCGAAGATAGCTAGCAGGGGGCCGGGGTTCCGATGATGAAATGAGGCCATGGCGTTGAAGAGATGCGTCACATGTGATATCCCGGCCTTTATGCCCTCCAGCGTCTCCTCATACGAGGCGCTGGTATGGCCGAGCGAGGGGACTATCCCCCGATCGCGAAGCTCCTCTATTATCCCCAGACTTCCCTTCAGCTCCGGCGCTATCGTCATGATCCTCAACGTTCCACCTGTCAGTTCCAATATCTCCCCAAGGATCTCCTTCGATGGCGAACATATACAATCGGGCCGGATCATCCCCCTCTTTTCGGGCGATATGAAGGGGCCTTCCAGATGGATCCCCAGGAGATCCGCGCCTCCCAGGTCCCTGCCGACGTTTTCCGCGGCGACGCCGATATGGCGGTTATCCCCTTTCGGGCGAAACACGGTGGTAGCGAGGAAAGAGGTGGTGCCGAACCGCGCGCAGGTTCGGGAGATGGCCTGAAGGGCTTCCGGGCTTCCATCCAGCACATCACCGCCTCCCGCGCCCTGAATGTGCACGTCTATAAAACCGGGGGCGACGACGCGACCTTCGGCGTCCAGGCTCCTGACCGAGCTCACCTCAGGATCGGGTTCGCCTATTCGGATTATAACCCCATCCCTGATCGATATCGAGACGAGCTCATCCCCGGATGAGTTGAAAAGCCTGCAGTTCCTCACGATCAATTCTTTACGATCCATCGCCCGGTATCCTCCACCCCGGCGATTCGGCCGTATTATCGCCGGTCGAAGATCAGATCGCCCTTTGGCCTATTTTATACTTAAAACCATATCGTGTCAAGAATTTCAGGAGGGGGGGCAGGGTATAACCCTGCCCATGGCGATAAGGTCAGAACGTCTTGACGGCGCCCCAGAAGGTGGCGAGACAGTTTTTGCCCGTCACGGCGGAGGGGATGGGGGGCCCGTTCTCCATGAGGCTCTTTATCTCATCCTGGGAAAGGGCCTTGCCGAACAGGACGAAATCGTCCATCAATCCGGTGAAGGGTCTAGCGTTATCTATGTTATATCCGACCCGTGCGCCCAATCCCCAGTCGCCGGCGATGTCCACATCCGCCATGGCGTCGACCGCCTGGAGCACCTCGCCGTTGATGTAGAGGATCGCCTTCTTGGCGGATCTATCGTAGGTTCCGGCATAGTGTATCCACTCGCCCCATGTCACCGTTCCGGCCTTGATATCGCAGATCTTGTTGGAGCCGTAGCCGCGGAGACAGAACCTGAATCTCCCGTCGCTGCGTAGTTCGGGGTGGATGAGCCAGGTTTCGTCAGACGCCCTCGCGTTAAATATGGCGTGGCTATCGCCGGTGTTCTCGCAGTTCACCCATGCGGCGATCGTGAAGGCGGAGGTTGGGATATCCTCTTTGGGGAAATTGGCCCCGTCCAGGTCGATATAGCTTCCCTTCTCGAACTTGGCCGCCTTCCCCCTTTTGCCGTCAACCTGCGTGATGTTGCCGACGATCTTGCCGTCATGGCCGTTGCCCGATTCGTCGACCACCGTATCGCCGACGATCTTATCGTAGCTGTAGTAGATCACTATCTCCGGGGCGGCCAGACTCCAAACGGCCATCCCGAGGGCGAAGGCCCAGATAAGCGCCAGCATCCCTAATCGCTTCATCTTTACCCTCCTCTTAGGTTAAGATTCGGGCGGTTGGACCGCCCGCGTTACACCTTAAAACCTCTTCAGATCTCCCCAGACTGTCGCTAATTTATCCTGAGCTGAGACGGCTTTGGGCAGAGGCCCGTTCTCCATCAAGTTCTTTATCTCGTCGGGCGTCAGCGCTTTAGCCCAGATGCAGAGATCATCCATTATGCCCGTGAAAGGTCTGGCGTTGTCTATGTTATATCCCACACGGGCTCCCTGGGTCCAATCCTTCATCAGCTTAAGCTTGGAGGTGTTCTGCTTTGCGACCTCCTTGCCGTTTATATAGAGGGCCGCATAACCCTGGATGGAACTGTATACCCCCGCATAATGGAGCCAGGTGTCCCATTCCACCGTCCCCGCTCTGATGTCGAATATGGTTGATCCTCCCTTCGTCCTCAACAGCCATCTGAACTGGCCGTTGCTGCGCAGCTCCGGATGAACTATCCATGTCCCATCGCCGCCTCGGACGTTGAAAATGGCGTGGTGATCTCCCGTCTTCTGACATTTCACCCATGCACAGACCGACATCTCGTCCTCGGGTATGTCATCGGCGGGGAAGTTAGCTCCATCCAGATCCAAATAGCTGCCCCTCTCGAATTGCGCTCCCATTCCCCGCTTGCCCGGAACCTGCGTGATGTTGCCGACGATCTTGCCGTCATGGCCATGTCCAGATTTGTCGATGACGAACCCGTTCTGGAAATCCTCGTAGTCGTAGTAGATTATAAGCTCTGGAACCGGTATAGCCGCCCAGGATAGAATTGCGCCGCTGAATACCAGGGCCAAAGCCACAACAAGCCTCCCCATCTTCCACCTTCCTCCTTCTCAGGTCTTCGAGTTCAAAGGGATCTTCGATAAGAAACCGGTTTCTATCTCTTATTATAAATTTAGGAGGGGCCTGTTGTCAATCGATCTATCACGTTCAACAGCTTTTTCAGCTTTACCGGATCACGCTTGCCCGGTCTGATCTCGACCCCGCTACAGAGATCTATCCCATAGGGATCGACAAGGCGAACGGCCTCTGACACGTTTTCAGGCGTTATACCACCTGATAGGAAGATAGGTGCTTCCACCCTTTTTATCAGCTCGGCGGTGATCCTCCAATCATGCCGTTTACCCGTCCCCCCGCGCCTCGTGGAAGTGGATGTGTCGATCAGGAAGGCCCTAACCCCCACCTTTATATATCTTAGCATAACCCCCGTCATTCTTTCAACTGCCTCATGAATAACGTCCGCTGTCGGCCGTCCGCAGTCCGCCGTTACGATGGGCGGCAGGAAGAGGGTTTTCCATATCTCTGCCCTTATCAGTCCCGCCAGAACACGTATCCTCCCAGGTGGAGAATCATCCATCAGCTGGACGGCATGTGGCCGAAGTTTACGATCGAGATCGATGATCCGATAGATCGGCATCCCATAGAGAACGGCGACGACGGGTGTATGAAGCCCTGCCGCGATATGCACCGCCTCTTCCAGAGATAGGGACCTCTCCGAAAAGGGAACATCGACCAATATCCCGATGAAATCAGCCCCGGCGCTTTGCGCCATAAGGGCATCCTCCAGGTTGGTCGTCCCGCATATCTTCACCTTCAACGCATTCCCCTCAGTTTCATCTCAGCCCAGGTGGTGGGAAGCTTCCACAACGGATGAACCGCCTTTGGAAGACCGCTCACCACAACGGATTGATCGACGACGTTGACCGGTTCCAGATAATCGCTTGTCCTGGCCACGTCTGTCCCCCCGTTTATGGGCACCTTGGGCTGATCTATGTAGATGTCAAGCAGCCTGTGCTCGCCGTCCGTTATCTGGATGTTATCGACGAAGAAGGAGACCTTCCCCGACGAGGGGTTATCTATGATCGAGCCGAGCATAACCCTCTTCAATGTCTCGCCCGCAAGCAGATCGAGCGATATCTTCCTATGATACCACCTGTTAAGCGCCGCATGCTTGAGATTTTCCACAGGCTGACTTAGATCCGTCGAGACATCGGCCTCCAATCCATACTGATCCTTCGCCGTCTTATCGCCCGAACGGACCATTCCCAGGGTGATCCCATCCGATGTCAGGAGATCAACCCCGCCGTTATAAGCCGCTCCCCCCGACAGGAAGATTATCTGATACTCCAGGAACTGGCCGCTTTTTATCTCGTATTCACCCTCCCATATGTCCACGAAACAGTGGGCGTGCTCGCCGGATTTAACCACCTTGAAGTTCATCATAAGGGAGGGGCTGTGTGCCTTGTGTTCCCTTATCGCCGGCTCCAACTTGGCCGAGATTCGGATCTCCCGAACGGTCTGTGCCGAAAGGCCCGCATCATCCTTGACGACGAGCTTAACCAGGTATTGCCCCGGCGAGAGGTAGGAATGAACCACGCGCTGGCCCGATAAGGTAACGCCGTCGCCGAAATCCCATTCGTATAAGACGATCTGCCCGTCGGGATCCGAAGAGCTCGAGGCGTCGAAGACGATCTCCTCGCCAGCCACAAGGCTCCCCTCGATCTTGAAGGAAGCGGTTGGAGGCCGCTTCGGTTTGCCGGATATGACGAGATCTTTACGCGCCGTGACCGAGCTCCCTTTGTCATCCGTGACGGTAAGCTTAACCGTATAGGTGCCCTCCGATGTATAGATATGGCTTATGACCTTCTTATCCGAGCTACCGCCGTCGCCGAAATCCCATTCGTATAAGACGATCTGCCCGTCGGGATCCGAGGAGCTCGAGGCGTCGAAATTAATCGACTCCCCAACAACCTGGTTGCCCGCTATAACCATGACCGGTATGGGAGGAAGGTTCTGTACCTCGACCTTTTCGATCTCGATCGTCCTGGACAAAGGGGATGAGGCGCCCTTATCATCCGTTACGGTCAAAAGAACTGTATAGGTTCCGCCCTTGGAATATACATGTTGAACCACCACCCCATCACCCTTTTCCCCGTCGCCGAAATCCCATTCGTATGAGACGATTTGACCGTCAGGATCGGTCGAGGCTGAGGCGTCAAAGGTGATGGACCGGTTCGCCTTGAGATCACCCGATATCTGAAACGAGGGTTGAGGAGGTTGATTGGCCGCGGGAGGGATCAGGGTGGCGTTTTGGACGATCATGGAGATCTCGTTAGCGTTCGGATCGGAGGCCAGCACATTGGCCAGCTCGATCGAGGATCGGAGATGGGATTTGACCTTAAACGTCACTTTGGCTATCGTTCCCTCACCGGAAAGGCCTGATACGTTTCCAAGCCTGGAGACGGCCAGCCCTGAAGCCGTCCCCATCCCATCATCGGCCGGAGGGTTGAAAAAGGTCGGGGCACCATCGGAGGATAGAAAATCACCCTCCTCGGCGGAGACGAAACTCAATACCTTCGGATCATACCGCACGTCGAGCTGGATGCCGAAGAGGTTCTGGACATCCTTCACCTTGATCTCGACCGTGACGAGCTCACCTATGGAAGGAAGCTGGATCTCGTCCGGCGATATATACAGAACTTCGCAGAACGCGGGAGACGATATGATGAGAAATAGAAACAAACATATCTCTCTCTTCATCTTCTCACCTCATCAGGCGTTTAAAGGCAAAAGAGGTATGAGGCACAGGACGCCGATCCACGCCCACTCCACGCCTATCGGCGAAAATCCGAGAAGATTTGCCAGGGGGGTGAGATATATGGAGGTGATATGCGCCGCCATGGCTAAAAGCACAAGGGCGAGCAAAGGCCTGTTGGCCACAATCCTTTCGAGCAGCCCCTCCCTTCGACCGCGATGACACTGAAAGATGAAGAGAAGCTGGGCCAAAAGCAGGATCGTCACTACGGTCGTGCGAAACCTGAGCTCTAGGGATTCGTCATATCTCGAGAATTCAAGCGTCAAAACCCCGCCTAACAGAGCCATGAGCGCCAATACAACCCCGCGAAGCAAGATGTCAACCTTATATCCCTCGTTGATCCTCACCTTCCTGATCGAGGACACACACCGGTCGGAGGATAGCCCGACCTCGGCCATCAGGCCGATCGAGGGAAGCATCACGGCCCAAAAATTGAGCCACAGTATCTGTCTCAGTCTCATCGGCAGTGGGAAACCATCCGCCCAAAAGGTCAAGAGCAGAAATGAGATCAGAAGGGTCAACCCCTGACCGAGGTGTGATGAGAGAAGCCACTTGATGGCGTTGTAAACCGAGAGGAAGGTCGATCTGACGAGGTTGAACGCCTTTGCAAACCCATCCAGCCCCCCCTGACTTAAGGCGATATCCGATTCCTCCACCAGCAGATCGCTCCCACGATGTAAGGATGTGATCTTCACGTCCGAGGCCTTGAAAGGCGACCAATCCTCATGTCTGATACTCATAAATCCCACTTTATGTTTCTTGGACTGCGAAACCCTTATCACCTTCTCCTTGTTCCGCGGCGAAAGGGAGAGGTATAACGAAACGCGATCTATCTGCTCCTCCAACTGCTGATCGGTCATCTCCCCTATCTCCTCATCCGCCAGCATGGAGGTTCTTGAGTCGATCAGACCTATATCTCTCGCGAGGTCACACGCGAACTCCGGATCATCATCGCTCATTATTACCACCCTCATTCCCGACTCCCTGCAGGATGAGATCGCGCCCGCGATCCCATCCCTTACCGGATTCTTCAACCCCAACAGACCGACCAGCGTGAGGCCGAATTCGGCCTTCTCGGGGTTATACTCCCCCTCCTCCACCTCCTCGGGCTGACCGTATGCCAGGGCGATGACCTTCAGCCCCTCCCTCTCCATATGCGCCGCCACATTTCTGAGCGCCTCTTTTCTCTCGCCGTCCATCCCACCCTGTGAACCGAACACGAGGATGTGGGAGCATTTGCTGAGCATCTCCCCGACGTATCCGGCCATGAAGGTGAAACAGGTTCCACCGGGATCTCGCATGACAACCGCCCGAAAGGAACCGTCCTCGCCATTCCGCTCCGATATCTTTTCCAGCGTGGCCAGATACTCCGTCAACGGGAGATCAAGCTCCCTGCAAAATCCCTCCAGCTCCTCATCGAACGAGTATTCGTCCAACAGCCGTAGTGCTCTGCCCTCGTTCCAACGGGAATTCAACGAGAAATAGGCCGTCGTAGCGAGCAGTTTCAGATCATCCGCGAGCTCCTTCTCATCCTCCTCATCACCCTTCTCCTCCTCGCCTTCCTCTCCCCCCTGGTCGTTCTCCTTTTTCGCATCTCCCAAGGATATGATCTCCCTCATCTCCTCCCTCGTCATTAGCCTGCCATCCAGGAAGACCATATCCACCAGATATCTGTCCTCGGTTATCCCCCACTCCCTTTCCACACATAGGATCGATAGATCGTCGATATCATCCATTCCGATCAGACGCTTCATCAGCGCATATCGCTGATTTATCATCCCGAAGGAACGCAGGATCATGCCCGATGTCAGCAGTGAGAGCGTCCACGGGAAGGAGGCGACGATAAAGCCCGAGCCGAAGCTCAAGCTATAGGCGAAATTCCTCCTAAACGCCCATAGGGTGACGAAGGTTATCAATCCGAATATCAGCGATGCTAGGAGCGCCCTGACGGATATATCATTGGCGATCAACTGCGGCTCGGTCTCCTCATAATGTCGCCCGATCCTCCGTCTCCCCGGGAGGGAAACCTCGTCGTCCACCGCCACCACCACCCCCATCCCTTTCCCCTCCAGGACGAATGAACCTCTATAGATCATGTTGTGCCTCTCAGGAGGGGAGACGTCCGGCTGACAGACATCCGCTCTCTTCTCGGCGATAGGGTTATCGGGCCAGATCCGGTTTTGATCGACCTTTAACCCCTCGGATTTCACGATCCTCACATCGGCGGGGACCCTATCGCCGGCTTCAAAGACGATCAGATCCCCGGGCACGATCGCCGTCTCTCTCGCCTCTATGAGCTCGCCTTCCCTGACAACCTTGACCTTGCCTTCGGGAATAGGGACCTTATCCATTGCCCTGGAGGAGATACGGCGGGCGAGAAGGAGGATGAGGGACCCCAGAGCGGCGAACGAGAGAAGGGCTATCGCCTCGCCCCTTTCACCCGTGAGCATCAGGGCGATGAAGGAAAGGATTAAAATCGCGAGGTAGATCACAAGATATCGCTGAATCGGAGGGGTATACCGGAAGACCTCCGCGCGAGGAGGGGCGCGCTTGATCAGCCTGGATGGAACCTCATCGTTTTTCAGCCCTTTTGTCAGATCGGTGTTAAGCTCCTGAGCGAGCTGAGATATATCGATGGCGTGCCATTCCGATTCCATCAGTTGACTCCCCCGGAAATCACCCCGCGCCGTTTAACGTGAGGGCGGTTGAAACCGCCCGCATGGGAGAGCTGTGGTTGACCTCAAGGCTTATATCTGAGGACGAATCCCCATTCTCCTGTGATCCAACAGTGCTTGGGATCGAGAACGGAGAGGCCACGGAACTCGTAGTTTTTGCTCCTGGTCGGGCTCGTCCAGTCCTCCTTCGTCCAGGTTTTGCCTCCATCGGTGGTATGTAGGATCGTTCCCATCGCTCCGACCGCCCAGCCCTCTTTGCCGTTCGGCAGGAAGTAGACGTCCTTTAGATTCTCCTCGACGGGGCTTTTCTGTCGCTTCCAGGTTTTACCGCCGTCCTCGGTGTGGATTATTATACCGTAATCTCCCACAGCCCATCCTTTCAGCTCGTTGATGAAATGAACGCCCCATAGCACGAGGTTATACTCCTGCGCCATCTGCTCCAGACCGCTGGTCTGAGGTTTCCACGTCCTGCCGCCGTCCTCGGTGTGGAGTATCTCGCCGTTCTGTCCCACCGTCCATCCCTTCTTCTCGTTGACGAAACAGACATCGGATAACATCACCTCGCCTTCACCCACGCCGGAAGGAGGCTTGCCGCCCTTGAGGATCTTCCAGGTCCTTCCATCCCGTGTCCGCAGTATCGTCTCACCCATTCCGACGGCATATCCGAGCTTGGGGGTGAGGAAGGTCACACCATAAAGCCAGTTCTGAACCTTGCTTATCTGCGCCTTCCACGTTTTCCCGCCATCCTTGGTCATGATTATAGTTCCATCGGCCCCGACGGCCCATCCGAGGCTGTTGTTGAGGAAACAAAGATCCCAAAGCGTATGTCCCGCCGGGTTCTCCTGCGCCTCCCAGGTCTTCCCGCCATCGGTCGTATGGAGGACTATCCCCTTGTCCTCCGTGAATTTACCGCCAACCGCCCATCCTTCCTTCGGGCTGACGAATTGAATGGCATAGAGATCGATATCCGAGTTCGGATCGGACTTGTAGATAAGCTCCCAGGAACCACCGAAGGCGAGGGAGCTCAGGCAGACCAGAACTACGCCCACGACGACAGAGGTCCAGTTACGGATGAACATGGCAAATTCCTCCTCCTTCGCTTTCAACTCTTCATAGACGCCCTTTAGTATAGCACCGCTTCCCGACCATGTCAAGCGATTCCTCCGCAGTCTAGGGCTTAAGTCAAAGGATGAAATCCCCCGGATCATCCTGCGAGAAGGTCGTCAACAGGTCAGGTTCATCGACGCTCAGCCCCGCCACATATCCGAACATCTCCTCGGCGATCCTCTCGATCTTGCGCGTCAGGAGGTGGAGCCTTATGTCCATCGGACAGGCCCTCTCACACGCCCCGCATCCGACGCACCGACCGGCCAGATGCATCATCCTGATCAGATGAAAGGTGATGTTTTCCTTAACCTGCACCCCTCTGCCGACCCATTTCGGCCGAAGGCTTTCCGCGAAACACTCCTCACAGAAACAGAGGGGACACGCGTTTCGGCAGGCGTAACATCTGATACACCGCTCGAACTCCCTCCTGAAGAGCTCCCATCTCTCCTCACCGCTCAGCCTCTCTATCCCCTCGATCTCATCGTAGGGATTCCGGCTCTGATCCACCTCCACGGGCTCCTCGATCAGCTCGTCGTATATGACGGGATTGGGATATCTGCATGAACGGCAGGCCTCGAAGGATATCTCCTCACCCTCAAACCTCCTCCGTGTCCCATTGAGATGAACGGCTATCCCGTCCGGCTCCCATTCGGCATCCTCCGGAGGGGTGGGAAACCTCCTGCGGTCGATGATCCCGCGACACGGCGCCCCCAGTATGAAGAGGTTCTCGCGCCTGAGCTGATTGGCCTTCAACAGCTCGACGACCGCCCTCGAGTCGCAGCCTTTGAGGATGACGGCCACCCTCCTATCGCACAGGTCACGGAGATATCTGGCCAGATTGACATCACAGAGCGGATTCCAGACGAGACGATCCACCCCGTCGGGCTCCTCGATAAACTCCGGTCCGATCCTGCCCGAGGGACGTCGCGCGTATCCCAGGACGACCTCCACCCTCCCCTCGTCCAGCAGTTCCCTGAACCTCGCCCGCATTCTCTCCTCAGCTCTCATCGATCGACGCCTCCGCGTTCACGTTCAGCTTCTCAAAACGCCCTATCTCCCTCACCCTATCGGAGATCCGCCTGATGATCTCGGCGAATTTCCCCCCCTCTGAGGCGGAGATCCAGGCGAAGAAAACCCGCCCTTCCTCTATGCCGACGTAATCCAGCAGGCTTTTGAGGAAGGCGAATCTGCGTCTGGCTATCAGGTTGCCGCTCGTGTAATGACAGTCCCCGGGATGACATCCCGATACCAACACGGCATCCGCGCCGTCGTGAAGCGCCTTGATCACAAGCATCGGGTCGACCCTGCCCGAACAGGGAACCCTGACGATGCGCACCTCCGTCGGATATTGAAGCCGGCTTACGCCGGCGAGGTCCGCGCCCGCATAACTGCACCAGTTACACAGAAAGGCCACGATCTTCAGCCTCTCCTTCACCTCGCCTCCTCCTCGACGGATATGTATGCAGGTAAAGTATATCACAACCTCGAAGGCCGAGTCAAAACCTTACGCTGGGTGGTTGCCGGTGAGACGGCGAGACGGTATAATCTTGAGGATATCTCATCCTCAGCGAGGTGAAGGATGCTCAACAGACCGATAGTGATCAGCCACAGGGGCAACTCGGGCGAGGCGCCGATGAACACCCTGATCGCCATTGAAGAGGCCATCCGATTGGGCGCCGATATGGTGGAGGTGGATGTCAACCTGACCGCCGACGGGGTCCCCATATTGATCCATAACCCAACCGTCGATGAGACCACCGACGGCACGGGACCGGTATCCGGCTATACCTTCGATGAGATCAGAAAGCTGGACGCGGGCTCGTGGAAGGGGAGAAAGTACGCCGGGGAGAGGATACCATCTCTGATGGAGGCCCTCGAGCTGGGAAAGGGTAAAATAGGGTTCTCGCTCGACCTTAAGACCGAAAAGGCCATCCCGGCACTCCTCAAAGCCGTAACCGATGCGGGGATGAGAGACGAGGTGGTGATATGCGGATGCTACGTCCCGACGGCGAGGATGATAAAGGAGATGGACCCCAACCTGACCGTCCTCCTCAACCTCCATCCCGACGTGGAGAAACTCGCCAGGAACGGACGGACGGATGAGTTCATCTCAACCTATATATCTCAGGCCAGAACGGCGGGACTGCCCGCCCTGAACCTCAACCACAGATATCTCACCCCGAAGCTCCTCCGCAGGGCACATATGCAGGCGCTCTCGGTCTGGACCTTCACCGTCGACGATGAGCCGACGATGCGCGAGCTTATCGAGATGGGGGTCGACGCGATCTACACCAACTACCCGCGAAGGCTGATAAACCTCCTTAATCCCTGAGCTTCCATATGGGTAGCCAGCTCCCGCCCGTCATCAGGGCGATCGATCTCTGAAACGGATCGGGCAGGCCTATGACGTCGACCCTGATCCGCTTTCGCCTGATCAGGTCCATCACCTCATTCGAGCTGTGCTTCCCCGAGACATACTCGTCCGTGATGAACACGAACCGCCGATCGGCGCCGGGACGGAACTCTATCTCATTGGCCGCCTTCCATAGGGCGTCCAGCGCCCTCTCATCCGCCCGACACCTTATCCCTCTGAGCAGCCTTTTCACATCGTCGATCCGCCTCATCGGCCTGGATATCAGGACATCCCTGCCTATGATCGAATACGCGAGGCTGTGCCTGAACTGAACGACGATGATCCTGTAATCCACCCCGCCCCCCCTCAGCTTCTCCAGCATATCCTCCAGATGCATCTCCACATAGAATATATCGTTCGCCATGCTCTCGCTCGTGTCTATCACCAGGACGAGATCCAGCTTGTCGCCGCCCTGCCGCGCCATCCTCTCACCGAGATATGCCAGAGGGGAATCGGGCACATCGAGCTCGACCGTCGGATCGAGCAAGGGCCTGAAATCGTGAAGAGCATCGATGTGAGGGGACACGCGGGGAACGACCGGCCTCTTAGGCTTGAACTTCAACGCAAAGATCTTCCCCTCCCCGCCGCCTCCGCCATAGGACAGGGGAACGGAGCCGGAATCCGATATACGGGGCTCCGCCGGCGTATACGTCGGCGACATCGCACTCATCCGAATTTGAACGGGATGAGGGGAAGGATGAAACGAAAGGGCGGGGGAACGCACCTCGACCGATCCCGAATCGAGGGATAGCACAGGAAGACGATGGGTCATAGGACGACGAGGTCTCCTGTAAATCCGAATCAAGGAGACCTCGGTGGTCGATCCGATCCTCCCGGACGAGTTGGGACGAATGAGGAGATAGATCGATACCAGCCCGATGAGATGCAACAGAACCGATATTAAGAGGGCATGTAAGGAGAAAAGGTTCCTGGACATCCCCCACCTCCCTTTGCCTGCAGATCGGGAAAACGCCCCTTGAGGATCGAGGGTTTACGGCTTTCATCCCCTATCTCGCCCCGCTACAATATACCCCATCGTCGCGGCGAGCTGGTCTAAATTCTAGATTAAGGTTCAGGTTCAGGTTGAGAAGATTATGTACCTTTGCCTCTTAAGAGAAGTTGCGTTTTCTGGTCGGTAAAGCTATAATAATCCAGTCCGGCTACAGATATCCCGTCGTGCGTTAGCACGTCTAACGTTCAACGTTCTAACGTTTAACGCTTTAAGACCTTTGTGGGGAGTAGCGTAATGGGCATAACCTATATTGAGGGAACGGTGCGGGGTCCTAAAGGGGAGGAGCAGGTTAGGTTTCTTGTGGACAGTGGAGCCACCTATACTTTGCTCTCCGAACCCGTGTGGCGAAAAATCGGGCTTTCCCCGAAGCGGGAACATGTCTTTGTTTTGGCAGATGGGCGCACAGTCACGCGGAAGGTTTCTGAATGCTATATCGTTCTGCCCCAGGGGGAGGGGCACACACCTGTGATCCTGGGCGAACCAGGGGATGATGAGGCGCTTTTGGGCGTGGTGACCCTCGAGGTCCTGGGCCTGGTGTTTGACCCCTTCAGGCGCACCTTGGAGCCGATGCGCATGCTTCTTGTCTGACGAATGGAGGCCGAGCCGAGATATCGCTCTATCGGGGAAAATATCGGCATCGTGCTGGCCCGGCTTTTGGGCATGCGTATGATTTATGACCTTATGATTAATGGGGGTGCAGGATGCCGTTGAGTGGTAAAGTTCTACGTTCCTTAAGAGGGATCCAAAAGACTTCGGACCTTGGATCTCGGACTTTGGACAAAAACTGTAATCCAGATGCAGGAGCTTTAACTTGAAGCTTAGAAGGATTGAGTTTCGCCTTCACGCTATCAGGCGGATGTTCGAAAGGGAGATATCCGATGAGGAGGTTCTCAAAGTGATCCAGGAAGGCGAGATAATTAGAGGAATATCCAAATGATGAACCGTATCCAAGCATGCTCATCTTGGGCTTCGTAAATGATCGTCCTATTCATGTAGTGCTTGCTGTAAATGAGGAGGAAAGCATGGGGATTGTAGTTACCGCCTACCAGCCCGACCCTTCACTCTGGAGAGATAACTTCCGCAGGAGGAGAAAACCATGAGATGTGTCATCTGCAAGAAGGGGGAAACCCGTAAAGGCTATACTACCGTTACCTTGGAACGGAAGGGAGTGACGATCGTTTTTCAGAACGTCCCCGCTCAAATCTGTGGAAATTGCGGAGAGGAATATGTATCGGCTGAGGTGACAAATCATCTGATGAGGATGGCCGA
>JAGGXZ010000063.1 GCA_021162805.1 Candidatus Poribacteria bacterium | reverse complement strand
GCAGGAAAGCTATGCAAAGCGTTGAAAAAACCTTTTGGTAACATTATCATTTGATCTGCATTCTCCTTTCGGTAACATTATCATTTGACTTGACACGGCGTGCAATTGTATGGTTCTGTTCAAGGATGTTGAAAAAAAAGCTGATTCTCGATATAATTGCAGGGATAGTTAGATGAGGCAAGGAGCCCTCAGCAGTTGACCGAAAGTGTGTCGAAGAAGGAACGAGGAACTAGGATTTTTATCTCCTCGTTCCCGGTTCCTTTCTCCTCGTTCCTCCTCCGCACACAGGGCTTCTTAAGAACAGGTTAAGGTTTAGGTTGAGGTTAAGAAGAATCTCAACCTTAACCTTAGCCTTAACCTCTGTTGGTGGCCGCCTACGTGAACGATTCTCGCTTGGCGAGTAAGCATGACAGGGTGTCGCACCAGCCCTGTCTGGCAAAACCGTCGCATTGCCGAGGTGCACCTTAACCCCGAAAGGGAGAGGCAGGAATGCCAAAGTGCGGGCGAAAGATCTTTCGCCCGTACCTCAAGGGAAATAGGAGCGAACACAATTGATAGGCTTCGGCTCATAGAGCGGCCGGGAGCCCTGGTCTATCTGCCGCAATGGGATAGAAAGGAGGGAGGTTCCTCAACCGGCAGATAGGTCAGTTTGACACAGTTTGAGGAACCAGGAGAGGATGGGAAGGATAATTCGCCTGGGCTATGTTGGGGCCGGGTTTATGGCGCAGAAGGTGCACCTGCCGAATTTCACGAGCATCCCGGAATGTCAGGTCATCGCCCTCGCTGAGATGAGAGGTCGGCTGGCGGAGAAAGTGGCAGAGAGGTTCGGTATCCCTAAGGTTTACCGCCATCATACCGATCTGCTGAAGGACCCCGACGTGGATGCCATAGCCGTCTCGGCGCACTTTGCCGCTCAGGGGGAGATCGCACGCGACGCCCTGCTGGCCGGCAAACCGGTCTTTATGGAAAAGCCGATGGCCGTTAGCACGGAACAGGCCGAGCGCATCCTGGCGGCGCAGCGTGAATCGGGCGCGCCTCTCATGGTGGCCTACATGAAACGCTATGATGCCGGTTACGAGCTGGCGAAGGAGCTCGTAGGGAGGTTCCGGGAAAGCGGAGAGCTGGGACGGATCACCTTCATGCGTATACATTACTTCGGGGGCGATTGGACATGCGGTCTGGATACGCCTTTCATCTCGACGGATGAACCGCCGCCACCTCCACCATCCTTCAAACCATCATGGCTTCCTGAGGAGAGGACCGGACAGTTTGTTTCCTTCCTCCAACAGTATGTCCATGCCTTCAATTTCATGCGATGGTTTCTGGACGCCGGCGATAATGCGAAGGTGGTGAAGGTAGATCTGGACGATGACGGCTATACAGGGCTCATCGTGTTAAGGGTGGCCGGCGTGCGAGTGGTGTTGGAGACAGGCGGCATCGCTCACCATAGATGGGACGAACACACTCAGGTTTATTTCGAACGTGGATGGGTTCATACCTGGTCGCCGCCGCTTCTGCATCGCAATCAGCCCGCTGAGGTGGAGGTTTATATCGGGGGAGATCGACACGAGTATCGACGGCCCCTCCCTCAGGAGAGATGGTCGTGGTCTTATAAACGCGAGGCCGAACATTTCATCCGGTGCCTGCTGAAGGATGAACCCTTCCGTTCGCCCGGCCAGGACGCTTTGAACGATGTAAGGCTTTGCGAGGAGGTATACAGGGAATGGTTGCTTTGAACCACCCTCAGAATGTATAATCATTCATCATCCCAGCAGGGAGATGACGTTGTCGGCTTCGATGATGCTTCCTATCGGTTTGATACTGCTCGTGGCGGGGTTCATCCAGGGGTTGACAGGGTTCGGCTTTGGGATGGTCGCCATGAGCCTGATGCCGCTTCTGGTCGATGTCAAGTTCGCCAGCATACTTATAGCCCTGCTTTCTACGGTGAACAATTTCCTGGTTCTCTGGAGCGTCAGAAGATCGGTGAACCTGAGAAACGTCCTGTTTATATTTCTGGGTGGGGCGATGGGTATACCTATAGGAGTTTATCTGCTTAAAACGCTGGATGCAGCTCTCATAAAGAGGATACTTGGGACGGTCCTTGTGGTCTTCTCAGGGTATTCACTGGCCAGGAGAGGTGATCCGAAATTCAGAATAGGTGAGATCTGGGCCGTGCCCATGGGGATATGCAGTGGGGTGCTTAACGGTATCATCAACATGGGCGGGCCGCCGGTGATCATCTATACCTATCATAAGGGATGGGATAAAAGGGTTGTTAAGGCAACCATGGTTTTCTACTTCTGTGTGCTTTCAACCTACAAAATAGGTCTGTTTGTGGCGGCGAGGATGATCTCCAGGGAGATACTAAAGCTTTCGCTCATACTTATCCCTATTATGTTCCTCGGAACAGGGCTCGGGTTCCCGATCTTTGAAAGGATAAACAGGGAAGGGATGCGAAGGATCACCTTCACTCTGCTTCTCGTCCTCGGGGTGATCCTAATTTTAAGGACGTGAGTGAGGGGAAATCATTTTCCCCTAGATTATAGGCTCGTTATGGTGTAAAATATGTCTATGTCCGGGTCAAATCCGCAGATGTACCCGAAAGGGTAGAAGATGACACATCGCCCGATCAAAGCTCTTCTGGATAAGCTCTTAAAGCCCAACGGGGCGAAGAGGGTCTTCCTCTTCCTGATGGGAGATCTCATCGTATTTGCCGTCAGCTTTTATCTCTCCACGCTTGTAACGGGCTGGAGGCCGAATCGATACGGGGTGGCTCTGTTCTTCGCCTCCAGCTTGCCCATCAAAATCCTCTTCAACCATATCTTCAGGCTCTATAACGTGTACTGGAGGTTCGTGAGTATAGGGGAAGCAATAGGAACGATCAAAGCGACGACGATCGGTTCGCTCGCTCTTGCGGTTCTATCCTTCACCCTTAAATCCTTCCCGCCGCCTCGGATGATCTTCGCCGATTACCTGTTGACCATGTCCGGCGTCATGATGGTCAGGATGCTGAAGCGGTTTTATCTGCATATCTTCAGAAATCAGGATTTCTCCAGCTCCACCAGGGTGCTGCTCGTAGGAGGAGGAGAACTGGCGGAGGTGGTGGCGCGTAAGATCGCTAACGGAGTATTGAACCATTATGTGCCGGTGGGGATAATAGAGGATGATCCCTCCAAACGCGGCACCTATCTTCATGGGATCAGAGTCCTGGGAACGCGTGAGAGGATGGAACGCATTATAAAGGAGTATGAGGTAGATGAGATATTGATAACCAACCCGAACGTCGGTCCGGAGGTGATACACGATGTCATAGAGAGGGCCAGAAGCGTAGGACTCAAGAGGATAAAGATCCTGCCCGGCCTCAGGTATATAACTTCCGGCAAGCTCATTCCATCCGAGATAAGGGATATCCGGGTCGAGGATCTGTTGGGCAGGGAACCGGCCGAGGTCGATATGGCGCTTATAGAGAGGTTCGTTAAGGGGAAATCCATCATGGTGACCGGCTCGGCGGGGTCTATAGGATCGGAGCTATGTGAACAGCTCTCCCAGTTCGATCCCAAGGTGCTCATCCTATTGGAACAGGATGAGACCGAGCTTTATGCGCTCAGAGAGAACTTGGGCGCCAAACATCCGAACCTCGCCCTTCAGGCGATCGTCGGGGATATCAGGGACGAGGAGAAGATGCGTTACGTTATGAAGCGTTGGAGGCCGGACATTACCTTCCACGCCGCAGCCTATAAACACGTCCCCATCATGGAGGAAAACCCCTCTGAGGCGGTCAAGACCAACATCTTCGGCACCATGAACGTCGCTCAGGCTGCCCTGGAAGCCGGCGTGGGAAAGTTCGTGCTCATCTCGACGGATAAGGCGGTTAAACCCTCAAGCGTCATGGGAGCGACGAAACGAGTGGCCGAGATGCTCCTTAACCTCTACAATCACGGCAAGGGAAACACCAAGTTCATCGCCGTCCGGTTCGGAAACGTCCTGGGAAGCAGGGGGAGCGTCATACCGATATTCGAGGAGCAGATCCGCAGGGGTGGTCCCGTGACCGTCACACATCCGGATATGACCAGATACTTCATGACCATCCCTGAGGCCGTATCGCTCATCCTCCAGGCAGGTGCGATGGGACAGGGCGGCGAGATCTTCATCCTCGATATGGGCTCGCCGATGAGGATACTGGATCTGGCCCGCGAGATGATAAGACTCTCCGGATACGAGCCCGAAAAGGATATCCCGATCATCTTCACGGGGATCAGGCCGGGCGAGAAACTGCATGAGGAGCTGGTCACGGCCGAGGAGGGAAGCTGCATGACCAGGCATGAGAGGATATTCGTCGCCAGGATGAACTCAGATTTCGATCCGGATACCTTCTTCAGAACGCTCGAGAAGCTCCGCAAGGCCTCCCAGACCGATAACGATGATGAGGTCATAGGATATCTGATGCAGCTCGTTCCATCATATCAGCCCGCCAGAGGAGAGAGATGATGATACTGAAACCCGAACGGCTCAGCGAGATATCCCAGGATAGAATGCGATCGATACTTCAGAGATCCATGGAGGATATCTCCGATATATTCGCCGAGGTCAAAGAGATCGTCGATCGAATTCGGGATGAAGGGGATGTCCCTACGCTTGAGCGTTACAGAAAGTATAAACAGGACATAACACCCTCAGATCTGATCGTCACTCGAGATGAGATCGAGAGGGGATATGAGAGGATCAGCCCCAAGGTGGTGGATCACCTCAAAAGGGCCGCCGTCAACATCGAGAGGTTCCATAGATCTCAGCTTGAGCGTGAGATGTGGGCGGTGGAGGTTTCAAAAGGGGTAATAGCGGGCAGGCTGTATCGGGCACTCGAGGCCGTCGGGGCATATGTCCCTGGAAGACAGGCCGCATATCCATCGAGCGTGCTTATGAACCTCATCCCTGCTAAGGTCGCCGGAGTTGAGAGGATCGTCATCTGTACCCCTCCGGGGGAGGGGATGTCCGTCAATCCCGCCATACTTGTAGCGGCGGATATCGTCGGGGCAGACCATGTTTTCAAGATAGGCGGGCCGTGGGCCATAGGGAGCATGGCACACGGCACGGAGACCGTCCCAAAGGTGGATAAGATCGTCGGCCCGGGCGGCAAATACGTCACCGCGGCCAAGATGGCTGTGTTCGGCTTGGTCGATATAGATTCGCCCGCCGGACCGAGCGAGGTGCTTATCCTGGCCGATCAGGCCGCCGATCCGAACCTGGTCGCCGTGGACATGCTCTCTCAGGCGGAGCACGACGCCGATGCCGCCGCTGTGTTGATCACAACCTCCGAGGATCTGGCCGGAGAGGTGTGTCGAATCATAGACGAAAGGCTCCGCTCGGCCGCCAGAGGGGAGATAATCCTGGAGGCGCTGAGGAGAAACTCGGCCGTGTTGATAGCGGACGATATGGATGAGGCGATCCGTTTCACCAACCAGTATGCGGCCGAACATCTGGAGATACTCACCGAGGATCCGTTGGGGTTACTCCCCAGGATAAAGCATGCTGGATCGATTTTCTTGGGTAGGTACGCTCCTGTTCCCGTCGGCGATTACGCGTCGGGCACGAATCACGTCCTGCCGACAGGTCGGTGCGCGAGGATGTTCAGTGGGCTGTCGGTGGACGATTTCATCAAAAAGCCCACCTTCCAGTATCTGACGAGGGAGGGGCTTGAAGGGCTGAGCGAAACCGTCATCACCCTCGCCGAGGCCGAGGGGTTGCCGATGCACGCCGAGGCGATAAGGGAAAGATTAAGCTGAAGATAGCGATAATATACGGAGTGAAGCGGTCAAAATGGCAAACTGAACCCGGACAGGGTTTGTCATAATGACAGCTGATCCACAGGGGAAAGCGAACGAGACCGGTTCTCTCAGCATCGAGGAGATGGCACGCAAATTGCTCTGTAATATAGCGAGCGGATTGGCCCGAAAAAACCTCAGCTAAGGAGGTGATTGACATGGCCCTGATGAGATGGAGGCCGATGAGGGATCTTCTCTCCATTCAGGAGGAGGTTAACAGGCTTTTCGATGAGTTCTTCGGCAGGTTCCCGTCCAGGTTGGATGTCTTCGAGACGGGGTGGACTCCGAGCGTGGATATAAGGGAAACCAAAGACGATATAATCGTTGAAGCCGAACTTCCGGGGATCAAGCAGGATGATGTAAGCGTGTCTATAACCGACAATGTGCTGACCATAAAGGGCGAAAAGAAGCAGGAGAAAGAGGTTAAAGAGGAGCAGTACCACAGAATAGAGCGAAGCTACGGAGCGTTCCAGAGAAGCTTCACCCTGCCGACCGTCGTTCAGGCCGATAAGGCCAAAGCTACCTTCAAGGACGGTGTGCTGAGGGTGGTGATACCGAAGGCCGAAGAGGCTAAACCGAAGGAGATAAAGATAGAGGTCGGCGAGGGTGAGAGCTGATAACGCGGGAAAAACGGCGCACGCGAAAAGGGCGGCTGAAGCCGCCCTTTTTCTTTCATGTCATTGGATTTGCCTGGTAAAGCTCCCCTGTGAAATCCATATATCCTGCCCATGGAAGCGAACTTGATTTCGAGATAAGCTCATGATAGAATTAGATGTAGAAACATACCCAATGGTAACAAAGGAGGATGCCCATATGAAAAGAGTAGAATGGGTTTTAATTCTCACAGCCCTGGTGGTCGCCTTCAGTATCGCTATAGCAGGGGACCTTATTGAGGTCAAGAACCTCAAGGCGAAAAGTGGGAAACCCTATAAGGTCGCCGAGAAATCCCTTGATGTGGGAGATGTTTACTATATCGATAGGCAGTACACGATAGTTTCAATGCCCGATGAGCTTAAAGGTGGAACGTGGATAATGACCGCAAACGACGATAAGCATTCCAAAGGTGAGGACTTCCTGACGTTTGAAGTTACCCAACCCGTCACGGTCTATATACTCCATGATAGCAGAGGTGAAGAGGAGAAAGGAGGAACTCCACCGGAATGGCTTTCCAAGAACTTTAAGAAGGTAGAGGGTTGGAAAGTTGAAGTGACAGACGCCGGTATGGGATGGTTTAACGTCTGGAAGGCTGATTTTCCCAAAGGGGAGATAAAAATCGGCGGAAATGAGGACGCACCCGCCGCCGGGCATGGAAGCAACTACGTAGTTGTCCTGCTTCCGAGCAAGGGTGGAGCTCCCGTCGAATCCCACGGAAAGCTTCCCACAACCTGGGGTAAGATAAAAACAAAGTAGATAAATCTGAAGGGTGAGCCTTCGCTCACCCTTCCTCCTACCATAGAATATTGACTTTCCCACCGATTTCATGTATGCTCATAATTGCCCTCTTTGGTAAACTATCTACATACTGGGATTGGGAGGAAGGTTTGTCAAACTCGGTAAATTCAGCTTATCATTCCTGGAATGGTTTTTGCTAAATTTAGGGTAAGCTTCCCCTGAGCCATTTCCTCTGATGAAAGGCCAGGGGCGATCATCTCACCTGCCGGGGGAAAAGATGGGACTGTTGAGGGAAGAATTGATGTCCAAAAGGCCGGAGGAGATAAACTTCCTGTTTGAGATCGAACCGATTTTGCTTAGCAGAGATGAGGAGGGTGCATATCTGATTTTACCTCACCTTATGAGAGAGATACTTAATTATGACCTATGTGCAGTGTTCAGTTGGGACTCCGATGAGGGGGAATTAAGCCTGAAGACAATCGAAGGGGAGAAAGGCATTTGGCCGGCAAGACCGCTCTCAAATACAATTGCCGCCTCAACGCTTCGTTCTACAGAACCCGTTTACATACCGGATTTGACGGAATATAAGGGAGATCTGTATCCGTTTGATAAGGATATGAGGTCTCTCTTAGCCATATCGATGCGCTCCTATGGATATCCGGTCGGCGTGATCCAGATAGGATCGAAACGACCGAACGCCTATTCCAAAGAGGACCTGGAGCTGGCGAGGATATTCGGGATTAAGGCCGCCCATTCCATACTTCATCTCCGTCAGATTCCCGCTCCGTCTGATTATTTCGATCCTGTGACCAGAACCTATAGATATCCTGTCTTCCTGGATCATCTCCGCAAGGAGATAAACTTCTCGCGCCGAAATAAGATCCCCACCTCTCTTATCTACATCGATCTAGATGAATTCGATGACTTCAACAGACGTTACGGTTATAGGATCGGCGATCGGATCCTTCGTGAGATCGCCTCGAAGATCAAGGAGAGCATAAGGGCGGAAGATTCGATATGCAGATATGGAGGCGATGAGTTCCTGGTTCTGCTGACGAAGGCCGATAGAGAAGGAGCAATCAGAGTCGCTCAGAGGATCATGGATAGAATCGGAGATGATAACGACCACCCTTCCCTCACGATTGGAGTGGCAACCTGTCCCGATGATGTGGATCACCCGGAAGCGCTGGTGAACCTCGCTCAAAGGGCGATGGGAAGGGGGAAAGAAATGGGAGGCAATGCGATCCAAATCCCCTCCGAAACTGACCTGAAGGAGTTGGTTGATCTCTTCAACGTCAAACCGCCTCTAGGCTACAGCCGAACGAATGCCTGGGACTCACTAACGGACGAGTTCCTCTGGCTTGCTCTGACGATGTTGACTCAAGCCCTACATGTGGAGAGGGCATCTCTGATGATCCTCGATCCTAAGGAGGAGGTCCTTAAGTTCGAGGTGACGAAGAACCTTAATGAGTCGGTGAGAAGAAAGGTGAAGGTCAAGATAGGTGAAGGTATAGCGGGGAAGGCATTGATGGAAGGGAAAGTTATATGGGCTGATGACGCTCTGAAGAAGGGGATCTCCACTGGAAACGGAAGAGGATATCGGTCCAACTCCTTCATCTGCGCTCCGATCCTCAAGGGGGATCTTAAGATCGGAGTTATAAATCTCACCGATAGATCAGATGCTCAGCCGTTTAGCGAACATGAGGAAGAAATCGTGGAGGAGTTCGCCGCCGCCATCGCTGAGGTAATGACAGATATGCGGGTCAGATATGTGGAAGGTGTGGGGAAATTATGCGAAGTTCTGGAGAAACGATCTGCATTCCTAAACGGCTATTCCAAGAAGGTCTCAGAATACGCTCGTAAGATCGCCGAGAGGTTGAGCCTGCCCTCCGAGAAGATCGACTACTTAACGGAACTGGGTATGATCCGAGAGCTTGGCGAGATAGGTATGGATGAGATCGTATCCAAGCCGGGGCCGCTCGATGAATCAGATCGCAAAATCGTGGAGGAGAGGGCGAAGACCATCACCAGGATTTTCAACGGGGTGAGGTTCCTAAGGCCCTATGCTGAGCCGGTATCACATCATCATAACAGATTCGACTCAAACGGCATGTCGCTTGAGTCCAGGATAATCGCCGTGGCTGAAGCATACGCTGCAATGACATCTCCAAGGGGATATCGGCCGGCCATGAGACCGAATGAAGCTCTGAAACTGCTGCATCAGGAGGCAGGGGGCAGGTTTGATCCCCTCTTGGTTCGGACACTTAGCGAATCGATCGCCATCGTATAGGTTATTTCTTCTCTCGCTCCGGTTGCCAATCGAGCAAACTCCTGGCGAGGCTGAGGGCTTCAAGATACTCCGATCTCGTTATCCTTCTGTTTATCTCCGGATATAAGTTGGCCCTGAAGGTTGGACGGTATTGATCCATAACGTTAACATAGGAATGAGGGGAGATCTCGGAGGCGATGAACTTGAGAACCTTGTCTGTCCGAGCGACGTTATTGGGCATGACGAGATGTCTGATTATCAACCCTCTCCTGGCTATCCCGAACCCATCCACCTGTAGGTTCCCCACCTGTCTGTACATTTCCTTGATGGCCTCTTTCGCCCTGTCGAAGTAATCTTTAACGCCGGAATATCTCGCTCCGGAGGCGTTATCGCCGTATTTTAGATCCGGCATATAGATGTCCACCACCCCATCTAGTATCTTCAGCGCCTCAACGCTCTCATATCCCCCACAGTTGTAGACGATCGGCAGCTCCAATCCCTCCTTGGAGGCGAGATATATCGCTTCCAACAGCTGAGGCATGAAGTGGGTCGGAGTGACGAGGTTTATGTTGTGACATCCTCGTCTCTGAAGGGATAACATCATCTGAGCGATCGATTCGATAGAGCATCCATATCCCTCTCCGAGCCAGCTTATCTCATAGTTCTGGCAGAAGATGCATTTTAAGTTGCAGTTGGTGAGGAATATGGTTCCCGATCCACCTATACCGACCAGTTCCGGTTCCTCACCAAAATGCGGGCCGGCGCTTGAGACCTTGACCTGAAGGCCGGAACGACAAACTCCCACCTCGCCTTCCAGCCGGTTCACCCTGCATTCCCGCGGGCAAAGCCTGCATTCAGCGAGCATCTCCCTGGCCGTCTCAACCTTATCCCTGAACTCCTTATCGCTGAGTTTTCGATAGGCGGGAATAAACCTCATGTCTTTCACCTCTACCCCCTCGTTCCGATCGAGCGATCTGTCCCTAGGCCGCAGCTGATCGGCTAAGATCTCTATCAGCCTTATAAAATCGCCAGCTCCCCAAGCCGATCGAAGGCATATCTGAACATATCGGAAACTTTCTAAGGAGTAATCTCGGATTATAGTATAGCAGATGTTGATAATCAAGGTCAATACTAAGGAAATCCAGGGATCGGCGTTGACCATAGCTGAGATTTTGTGGTATTATTAAGAATTGAGAATCAACCTCCAACGGCTTGAGAGGGAACTCAAAATGGTAAAGGTGATCGCCAACGGCGCGGCCGGAAGGATGGGTCGGATGATCGTCTCCGGCGTGTACCGTGATCCTGAGATGGAACTTGTAGGCGCGACCGAATATCCGGGACACCCTGAAGTCGGTAGGGATGCCGGGGAGGTGGCCGGGGTCGGGAGCTTGGGAGTGAAGATATCGCCTGATACGGAGTTGGCGAAGCTATTTGAAGAGGCTGACGTGGCGATAGAGTTCACCACCCCTGAGGCCACGCTCAAACATCTCGAGGAGGCGGTTCGCGCCGGAAAGCCGATGGTCATAGCCACTACGGGATATACCCCACAACAGCGCGAAAGGCTTGAGGAGCTCGCATCGCAGATCCCCTGCGTCATAGCCCCGAACATGAGCGTCGGCGTTAACGTGCTTTTGAGGATGGTCTCCGAAGTTGCCAGGATATTGGGAGATGATTATGACGTCGAGATAGTGGAGATCCATCACAACAGAAAGAAGGATTCCCCCAGCGGCACCGCTCTCAGATTGGCTGAGGTGATAGCCAAGGCGCTGGCGAGGGATCTGGATGAGGTTGCCGTCTACGGCAGGAGAGGACTCGTCGGCGAAAGAAGCAGACGCGAGATAGGGATACACGCCGTCAGAGGCGGGGATGTGGTCGGTGATCACACGGTGCTGTTCGCCGGGGAGGGCGAACGGATCGAGATCATACATCGCGCTCATAGCCGCGAGGCCTTCGCGAAAGGGGCGCTCAGAGCCGCTAAATGGGTTGTCAACGCATCTAAAGGTATTCACGATATACAGGAGGTTCTCTTCGGGTGAGCATAAAGGATTACTATGAAATCCTAGGACTCTCACCCAAGGCGACTGATGAGGAGATAAAAGCCGCCTTCAGGCGGCTGGCGCTCAGATATCATCCGGATAAAAATCCCGGTGATAGATCGGCCGAGGAGAGGTTTCGCCTGATAAGCGAAGCGTATAGCGTGCTCGGGGACCCCCATAAAAGGGCGGAGTACGATAGAAAACGTTCGGAGCGTTCGGGACGAAGGGGGAGCAGGCGAAGGACGGAACGTCCACAACGACCGCATCACCATAGACCCCTCAGGGATCTGCTGGGTGGAATCACCATACGTGTTCCCAGAACAAGCTCGTCGGTGTTGGGGAGGCTATTTCTCTCATTCCTTAACACTATGAAGGGAAAAGCGCCCAAAGGCCAGTGGAACATAGGCGATATAACGGTCGAGCTCACCATCACTATGAGAGAGGCATCCAGAGGGACCAAGAAGGTGATCGAGATACGCAGGGAGGAGATATGTCCCTCATGTGGCGGTTCCGGCAGGGGAGCGGATAGCACACTGGAACCCTGTACCAGATGTGGGGGCACCGGAAATGTGTTCATGAAGAAGGGAAATTCGGTGGAGAGCAGCCCATGTCCTGTATGTGACGGGACGGGTTTCATTCTCACCCATCCATGCCCTACCTGTCGTGGACTGGGGACGATCGAGACGCCTCAGAGGTTATCGGTTAAAATACCGCCGGGCGTCAGGGATAAAACCAGGATAAGGATAAAAGGACAGGGCAGGCTCGATCCCAGGGGGAGAAGGGGGGATCTCTACGCGGTTATAAGGATTAAGGAGGATGAACCTCTTCGCAGGGAGGGAGATGATATCTACTGTGAACTCGACGTGAGCTTCGTCGATGCCGCTTTGGGGGCGACGGTGGAGGTTAAAACGCTGGACGGAAGGGCAAGGCTCAGGATACCGCCCGGAACCCAATCCGGATCGATCCTCAGAATGCGGGGACGGGGTTTCCCGAAACCGGATGGCTCTCGTGGGGATCAATACGTCAGGATCAACGTCGTCATACCCGAAAACCTCACGCCCGAACAGAGAAGGCTTCTGGAGCGATTTCGCTCCCTGAACTAGAGGGAGGTTGAAGATGACTTTCACGGCACAGGATTATATGGGCCTTGTAAAACTATTGGATGAACACCCTGAATGGAAAGCCGAACTCAGGCGGTTGCTTCTAACGGAGGAGTTGTTAAGCTTGCCCGAAACCGTTCGGCAACTATCCAGATCGATCGAACAATTGACGAAGGCTCAGCAGAGCTCGGAGGAACGTCTGAGACGGCTTGAGGAGACGGTCGAGAAACTGGCCGAGGCTCAGCGTAGAACGGAGGAGAGGTTAGGTCGGCTTGAGGAAACGATTGAGAAATTGACCGAAGCCCAGCGCAGAACAGAGGAGCAGATACGGTATCTGGCTGAGGATCAGGGGCGAATATGGGATAAGCTCAGCAAGGTTGACGGCCGAACTTTGGAACTGGAATACCGTGAAAAAGCGCCCGCATACTTCGGTCATGTCATGCGAAAGACCAGGGTGATATCCCGTGAGGATCTGGCGAATACGCTTGAGGGTAAACTGCCCGTTGAGGAGCTCAGAGATGTATTGTTCACCGATATGGTGGTAAGCGGTCAACCCCGCGACGTGGAAGGAGAGGAGATGATCTGGCTTGTCGTGGAGGTCTCATCGGTCGTCGATGAGAGAGATGTAATAAGGGCGAAGAGACGGGCCGAACTGTTAAAAAAGGCGGGTTATACCTCTGTTCCGGTTGTGGCTGGGGAGAGGATAACGATGGAGGCCGAAGCGGAGGTGAGAAGGCAAAAGGTCGTGATGTTGAGAGATGGGGTGGTTTCCCTATGGGATGAGGTTCTGGCGGAAGCTCGATCGAAATCGAGGCCTCAGTGAGGCTGTCGGCTGTGAGGAGCCAGATGTCGCTTCGTGCTTTGGTCTTAGGAATTTTGTTCGCTGTCCTGACCTGTTTTGTGGTCTCCTACGCCGAACTGGTGATCGCCTATATCCAGATCGGATTTCTCCAGCTTCCGCCCGCCGTGATCGGCCTCTTCTTCTTCATAATCGTCCTGAATCGCCTGGCAGGCAAGCTCAACCGTAGGTTGAGTTTATCCCAACAGGAGCTGATGGTCATATACTGCATGATGCTTCTCGCCTCGATGATCTCCTCAAGGGGGCTGATGGAGAAGCTCATCCCCGCACTGATCGCCGTTAATTACTATGCGAATGAATCCAACGAGTGGGCTGAGATCTTCTTCAAGAACATGAGGCCGCAGCTCGTCCCCTTTGACGTGACAAAGGGCGGATCACAGCCGATAGCGGTCTCATTCTACGAGAACATAGATCCCAATCAGCCCATCCCCTGGAGGGAGTGGATCCCGCCTCTTCTGACGTGGGGGGTGATGGTGGTTCTGATCTTCTTCGGCTTTCTATGCCTGGCCTCCATACTGAGGAGACAATGGGTGGATAATGAGAAGCTGACCTTCCCGCTTGTGCAGCTTCCCCTTGAGTTCGTCAGAGATTCCGAGACACACGGATTTTTCAGCAACAGGTTGATGTGGATCGGGGTCGCCATACCGGTTCTCATCTTCTCGCTGAACGGGTTACACAACATCCGCCCGGTTGTGCCTCACCTGAACCTGAACATATATCTGAACCGGTATTTTACCGAGAAGCCCTTCAACGCCATGTTCTACACGCCGGCGTTCATATCCTTCGCCGCCATAGGCTTCTTTTATCTTCTGCCGGTCCAACTGCTTTTCAGCCTGTGGTTTTTCTTCGTTATGACCAGGGTTCAGGACATCGTCGCCGCTGCGATGGGACAGAGGATAAGCAACATGCCGCTTTACCCGACGCGCAGCTACATAGGATATCAAGTGGCGGGGGCTTACTTCGTCCTGATAGCATATCTGATCTACGTCAGCCTTCCCCATCTCAGGGCGGTTTTGAAGAGCGCTTTCGCAGGGGGTAACGGTGAGGAGGATTCGAACGAACTACTGCCTTATAGGATGGCGGTATGGGGATTGATCCTCTCTTTTGGGCTGGCGGTCATATGGTGCTGGTGGGCCGGGCTGACGATGTGGTTTGCCCTTTTCGAACTGGCGATCTACATGTTCCTCGTCGCCATCGTCATGGCTCGGAGCGTAGCTGAGGGAGGGATGTTGATGACCGAAACGTCGTTCAGGCCCATTGATCTCTATGTCATGTTTCGCGACAAGGCGAGCCTCGGGGGGGACAGCGTGACATTCCTCTCCTTCTTCGATGCGATCTTCACCCGCGATCAGAGGGGACTGATATTGACGGGATTCCTCGACAGCCTGAAGTTCGCCGATGGTGTGAAGATAAAGCGCAGGGCGTTACTGCCCGTCTTCGGCGTGGCCATTTTGGTCGCGCTTGTAGCATCCGCGACGATACACCTATACCTTCCATATCGGCACGGTGCCAACTACATGTACAGCTACGTCTATAGGGGGAATCCGATCTGGGCGTTTCGGGATTACGCATCCGCTGCCGCCGGGATACACACGGGCGCCAACCCGAAGTATCTGATCCCCTTTTTCGCCGGCGTCGCCGTGACGGCCTTTCTGGCGATCATGAGGACGCTGTATTGGTGGTGGCCCTTTCATCCTCTCGGATACGCCCTCTCGGCCTCCTGGACGATGATCGTCTTCTGGTTTCCCGTTTTCGTCGCATGGCTGATCAAATATCCCGTTATGAGATACGGCGGAATGAGGCAATATCTGAAGCTGAAACCTTTCTTCTTGGGGATGATCTTCGGCGAGTTCAGCATGGCCGTTTTATGGACCGGTATAAGCTGGCTGACCGGAGCACCAGCTCCATTCTTCCCGTGGCCCTAAAGGGTCCCTGCTTCCTGGGCAAACGCCTTAATCCCGGCATATATCGCTTCGGCGATCAACCTCTGATATGATCGTGATCTAAGCTTTCTCTGCTCGTTTCGATTCGATAGAAAACCCATCTCAACTAGGATAGCGGGCATCTTGACGTCGGCCAGCACCTTTAAGGGTGCCTTCCTCACCTTTCTGTCGCCTGCCTTGAGAATCCGAACCAAGGCGCTCTGCACGGATCTGGCGGCAAGATCGTTATATGGGGCGCATGATCGGTGACGCAGATCGTTGAGTATGAACTTAAGCGGATCAACCTTCTCCTCGGCGTTTTCCCTCGCCGCCACCTGTTCGGCGAACTTATCGCTGGCTTCCAGGTCGAACACATAGGTTTCGATCCCCTCGCCCTTGCCATTTGGTGAGGAGTTGCAATGGAGGCTTATAAACAGCGTTCGATTGGCAGGAAATCTATTTGCTATCTCCGCTCGCTCGCTCAATGAAAGTTTCCTGTCATCCTCACGGGTCAGATACACCCGGTATATCCCCGCCTTCCGGATCACCTCTTTCAAAAGCAGGGCAACTTTCAGGTTGATCTCCTTCTCCATCACGCCCCATCTGTTGACACAGCCCGGATCCTTTCCGCCGTGGCCGGGATCGATCACGACATATCCAAGTTCGAACAGACCGTTTTCACCAGCGAAGGCGATGAGACAGAGACAGAGAATGAAGGCCGAAAGCGACAGAGTTAATTTCATCCTTCCACTCCGTGGCTCACGTTAGCGAATGAGGGATGACGGTAAAATAATAAGCTCATATCACGATCTTGTCAAGCCCTTGTGGTAATGGCACACCCGTTTACACTTTATCTTTGGCCAGCTCTTTGGTATAATATTTTAAAGTTGAGTATGCACCATTATAAGCCGGGGTGAGACGAGATGATAAACCTGGACCTGAAAAACGAGACCCTTCAGATTCTGAAGGATCTACAGGAGATAACGGTGGCGGCTATAGAGACGGGGAAAAACACGGCGATCGTGGGAATCAACTCCGCCGAAGAGGTGAAAGGGAGATTAAGGGATTTCGGACTTAACGCCCTGCGTGATACCCTTCAATCGATGGATTCACTCACGAGGATGACCGCACATATGATGAGGAAATCGATCAAGGATGGAATTATAGGTCTGGTTGAAACGGCAGAGGAGATAAACTCAGCCCTTAAAGGCAAAGGACCGGTGTCGCCGAAATAGATCGAGGAGATCAGGTAGATCCGATGAGAATAAGGGATAACAGGGACATATTTCCGCCGCTGCGACCGCCTAGATCTAAGCCTCCCTTTTACGGCCACTCCTCGGAGAGGTGGAGAGAGCTTGAGAGAAGGATCGAGCAGGCGCGTAGACGGGTGATAGAGCCGGTCAGGAGGAGGTTAAATCTACAGGTGGAGTATCACACGGAACCCGTCAGGCTCTGGTATAAGGGCGAGGTTCTGAGCGGCAAGCTGGTCACCGCCGACATGCTGATCGCCATATCAGAGGGATGGATCAGACGCCAGGCGGTGAACGCCGTCAGGGCCGAGGGGTTCAGGGCGATAGCTGCCAACTCACCCATGTCCGTGCTCGGGCACATGCAGATGACCAAGTTCCGGGGGGCGGTCATAGATATGGAGATGCCCGGATTTCCAGGATGGCGGTTGATAGGATGGATTCGGAGGCGCTTTCCCACGGTCAAGCTCATCATCGTCGGCCCGCAGCGTCCCGATTGGATCAGAACAGCCATACAGATGGGTTGTTTCAGCTATCTCTATAAGCCTCTCGATATGTCGAAGCTTATCACCTGCATGCGCAATATCCTGTATACCCGAAGGGAGGTCTGTCCCGTGGAACAAACGGGAATTGCATGTGATCGATCTTGCGTCCCGGAAGGGACGGATCTCCAGAGGTTTGGAAGGGAATTCACGTCGAGTCCGAGGTAGCACATGAAAGTCAGCTTCCTCCACTGTGCCGATCTGCATCTGGGCCGAATGCAGTTCAACAGCGAGGAACGGTTTGAGGATTTCGGCAGGGCGTTCGGTCAGATAACCGATTACGCCGTTGAAAACGAGGTCGATTTCCTGCTGATATGTGGTGATCTCTTCGATAGACGTAACATCAACGCCCAGACGCTCATCCAAACCACATATCACATGAAAAGGCTCAAAGACAGCTCCATCCCTGTCATCGCTATAGAGGGCAATCACGACAGGGCCTTCCGGCGCGATAGGGTCTCGTGGATGAGATACCTGGCCGAGGAGGATTTGATCATCCTGTTGAAACCGCAATACGAGGAGGGAAGGCTCGATCTCAAGCCATGGGACGAAAGTTCCAGGACCGGCGCCGTGGTGGAGATCGGCGGGGTAAGGATATATGGGCTCGGTTATCTGGGCGCTCTGACGGGGAGGAGGTTAGTAGAACTGGCTCAAATTCTCCCTGATAAGAGGGATCACTTCACACTCGTCATGCTCCATGCAGGTGTCAGAAGCATGATGGGATCGGAGATCGGCGCGTTGGATGAGGAGGAGATGGATGCGTTGCGCGGGAAAGTGGATTACCTCGCCCTCGGCCATCTACACAGAAGATATGAGATCGACGGCTGGATCTTCAATCCCGGCGCTCCGGAGTGCGTCGACGTAGACGAGGCGATCTATGAAAAGGGATTTTATCACGTGAGGGTGAGCGAAAATGGATTTCAGGCCGATTTCGTCCCCTCCCGGAGAAGGGATATCTACCTGGATGAAATAGACGTTACAAACGCCCCCGATCCCGACTCCACGGTCGAAATGGTGATGAAAAAGATAGATTGGGCAAGGCTCTCCTCGATGGACAGGCCTATAGTTCAACTGGTGATCGTTGGGCGGGTGAAATTTAACGCTATGGATATAGATTCGGAGGAGATCAAGGCGGGGATCACGCGGAACAAAGATTGCCTGGCGGTTGAGGTGATCAATAACGCCAACCTGATCTCCGGACCATCACAGATTCCGGGGATTTCCGGCAGAGAGGAGATCGAAAGAGAAGTACTAAGGGGATTGATCGAGGAGAGCAAATACGCCGAGTGGGCGGATGAACTGGTGGAGGCGGCACTGGAACTGAAATCCATGGTCCGATCCAGATCCGATCCGGCCGATATCGTTGATTACATCAAAAGGCTTTCGGCCAGAATGATGTAGGGCGATCGCAAAGCATAGCAACGATGATGACGGATAAGGTCAACCTGATGGGGCTCTCCAGGGAGGAGCTCGAATCTCTGGTTGAAAGCTGGGGCGAACCCAGGTATCGCGCCAGACAGATCATGGTGTGGCTTTACCACAAGCGAATCGATGACTTCGACGCCATGACCGACCTGTCCAAGAAGTTCAGGGCCTTGCTCAGAGATCGGGCCTATGTGCCTCATCTCGAGATCATCGCCAAAGAACGATCCTCCATAGACGGGACGACCAAATATCTGTTTGAGCTTGAAGACGGAAACCGCATAGAGAGCGTGTTGATGTTCGACCGAAACCGCGTGACCCTGTGCGTCTCGAGCCAGGTCGGATGCGGGATGGGATGCAGGTTCTGCCAGACCGGTAGGATCGGCCTCATCCGAAACCTCAAAGCTTGGGAGATCATAGCCCAACTGATGGAGGTTGAGAGGGATATCGGGAGGATCAGGTTCGTGACGAACCTCGTCCTGATGGGGATGGGTGAGCCGTTGGCCAATTACGACGAGACGATGAAATCCCTCAGGCTTATGACGGCGCCCGAGGGATTGATGTTCCCCGCACGTAAGATAACGCTCTCGACATGTGGGCTTGTCCCCCAGATGAGGAGTTTCACGCGGGAGGGTATGAAGGTGGGATTGGCGATCTCGCTGAACGCCTCCGATGACGAGACCAGAAACCGGTTGATGCCCGTAAACCGGAGATATCCGATCCGAGAGGTGCTCGATGCAGCTATGGAATGGCACGGCAGGGTCAGAAGGCTCTTCACGATAGAGTATGTCCTGCTTAAGGGGGTTAACGACAGCGATGAGGATGCCCGCAGGCTTGTGAAGCTCTTCCGTGGCAAACCCGCCAAGTTTAACCTGATCCCGTTCAACCCGGCCGAGGGAGTGGAGTTCCAGCCGCCCGATATCGAAACGGTGGAGCAGTTCAGGTCGATACTGGCTAAAGAAGGGCATTTCGTCGCCTCAGTCAGGTTCAGCCGAGGAGCGGATATATCCGCCGCCTGCGGACAGCTCAGGGCCAGATATCAGACAGGTTGATGGGATCTAGCGGATTCTTAAGAGCTCCACGTCGTCGAACCAGACGGCGCCTCCGTTATCCTCCGAGCGGAGGATGACCCTCATCCATCTTGCCCCCTGAGGCGGTTCCGATTCGAGGGATGTCCGATATAATGCTTGACTCAAGTTTGATATAATGCTATATTTATGTCGGCATCCGGAGCAGGTCGGGCGATCGCGCCCGTCTCTCAAGCTAAATGAGGGGCGGGTGAGGAAAGTCCGAACTCCTCGGGCCAGGGTGCTGGGTAACGCCCAGGCGGGGTAACCCGACGGAAAGTGCCACAGAGAACAGACCGCCGAAGGCCCCGAAAGGGGCCAGGCAAGGGTGAAACGGTGGTGTAAGAGACCACCAGCGGCCGTGGAGACACGGTCGGCTAGGCAAACCCCACCCGGAGCAAGGCCAAATAGGGGAGCATGGGATGGCCCGCCCGAAGCTCCCGGGTATGGCCGCTTGAGGCCAGCGGCAACGCTGGTCCCAGATGAATGATCGCCGCCCCGCGCCGGGCGACCGACGCGGGGAACAGAATTCGGCTTATAGACCTGCTCCGGTGCCAATAAACCTTCCCATCGGAGGTGTGCCCTTTGGCTCAGGAGAGGGGAATAAGAAGACAAATTCAACTTCCGCTGAGCGAGGCGGTTAAAATCAGCTTCGAAAGCCTCAGGATAAGGTTTTGGCGTTCGATCATCACCACCGCAGGCGTGTTTTTGGGAATCGCTTTCCTGGTTTCGGTCTTAGCCGGAGCGGCGATATCCTCAAGCGTCGAGGCCAATAGAGGCAAGGAGGCTGTGGATGCCTTTTCGATGGAAGAGCAGGCCCAAAGCAAAGGGGAGATATCGCCCCAGCAGATATGGCTTATCACGATGTCGCTGATCGTCTGCGTAGTCGGCATAGCTAACTCGATGCTCATGGCCGTCACCGAGAGGTTCAGGGAGATCGGCACCATGAAATGTCTCGGTGCCCTGGATAGATTCATCGTGGAGCTTTTCCTGTTAGAATCCGGCTTCCAAGGTCTGGCCGGGGCAATCATAGGGGCGATAATCGGCCTGCTGGCCGCCGTGTTGATGAACCTGAAGGATTACGGCCTTGATACCTTCTGGTACTTCCCCGGATTGAAGGTGCTGGCGATAATAGGCATTGCCTCCATCGTGGGTATGATCCTCTCTGTCATCGGCGCGGCGGGTCCTTCCTATAAGGCTGCAAAACTGCCACCGGCCGAGGCGATGAGAGTGGAGGTGTAATATGGCAACGGTCGCCGACGATGTGGTCATCAAGACGGAAAACGTAGTCAAAGAATATAAAATGGGAAACACCATTGTCAGGGCGCTAAGGGGAATATCCGTCGAGGTCAAACGTGGTGAATATATCTCCATCATGGGCCCATCAGGTTCAGGGAAATCCACCCTCTTCAATATGATCGGCGCGCTGGATAAACCCACCGACGGTAAGGTCTATATCGAAGGGCAGGATATGTCCGAGCTGGATACGCATGAGCTGGCCTGGCTCAGATGCCACAAGATCGGCTATATCTTCCAGACCTTTAATTTGATCCCCGTTATGACCGCTCTGGAGAATGTCACCCTGCCCATGATATTCGCCGGCATACCGCGCAAAGAGCGTGAGGAGAAAGGGAAGATGCTACTGGAGATGGTCGGGCTGGGACATAGGGTTCATCATAAACCCTATGAGCTTTCGGGAGGGCAGCAGCAGCGGGTCGCCATAGCCAGAGCTTTAGCCAACGATCCGGCCATACTCCTGGCCGATGAGCCAACCGCTAACCTGGACCTCAAGACCGGCCGCGAGATCATCACCCTTATGAAACGGCTGAACGAGGAGAGAGGGGTCACCGTGATCTCGGCCACCCACGATCTGAAGATGATCGACGTCTCCGACAGGATAATCTTCATCAGAGATGGCTTGATCGAGCAGATCAAGAACAGAGATGAAATGGATATAGTGGTAGGCACCGTTGAGGAGTAAAGAGGCATCCTACAAGCCTCCATTCAGACGGAAAAAATTTCCCAAGCCCGATCCCCCCTTTCCGTGAAATCTCACCCTATCAACTGATATTGTGTCTAACCCTCAT
The DNA here is from genome assembly GCA_021162805.1 of Candidatus Poribacteria bacterium. Classification (NCBI taxonomy): domain Bacteria; phylum Candidatus Poribacteria; species Candidatus Poribacteria bacterium. Next base: position 26,394 of record JAGGXZ010000063.1, on the reverse strand, counting down.
TGAGTCCAACCATCCTCCCCTGCTGGCATGCTAATTGCATATCAGGTTGAGCGCTGACGGCTGATCGCCTTCTATAGGAGGGTTGTCAGATGGTGAGGGGGCTTTATGAGGCCGCTCAAGGTATGCTTTACGAGCAGATGCGCCTCGACGTCATAGCCAATAACCTTGCGAACGCCGACTCGATCGGGTATAAGAAAGGAAGGATAGGGTTCAATCTCGCTCTGCCGACGAACTACGTCCCACCTCAGAGGATCATCCTCGCCTCCAGACCCCTGCGAAATGCCGGCGAGATGCCGTGGATGATGTTGACGAGATACAGCGTGGATCTCTCGGAAGGGAGTCTCAGACAAACCGGAAATCCGCTGGATTTCGCCATAAACGGCGAGGGATACTTCTCGATTCAAACGCCGAGTGGTGTCAGATACACGCGCGATGGGCGTTTTTCGATCGACGCCAACGGCTATCTGGTCACGAGGAACGGGTATAAGGTGTTGGGGCAGAACGGGCCGATAAACCTGGGGGTAGGATCGCAGATCCAGGTGAGTAAGGATGGAACGATCAGGGTTAACGGTCGCGTTGTGGATAGATTCCTGATCGTCGATTTCCCCCCGACCAGAGGCGGTGGCGGGTTGAGCAAGGAAGGAGGTGGGCTGCTGGTCGCCCCATCGAACCTCCAACCTCTACCGCCCAACGTCGAGGTGCTGCAGGGTTACCTGGAGGACTCAAACGTCGATATCGTCAAAGAGATGGTTCAGATGATAGAGGCTCTCAGGAATTACGAGAGCTATCAAAAGGCGATCCAGGCCATCGACTCGACAGTTCAACAGCTCAGCGAATTTGTCAAAGCATAGGAGGGATCGAAAATGCTGAGAGCGCTTTGGTCCGCCGCTTCAGGAATGAAGGCACAGCAGACCAATATGGACGTCATAGCCAACAACATCTCAAACGTCAATACAATAGCCTTCAAAAGGCTACGTCCGGATTTCGAGGATCTGATCTATCAGGTCGTAAAGCCGGCCGGGGCCATGAACATCTCAAACGCCCAGATTCCGACGGGAATAGAGCTGGGCCATGGAACGAAGCTGACCTCCACACAGAGCATATTCACCGTCGGTGACCTTCAGGAGACGGGAAATAAGCTCGATCTCGCCATTCAAGGCGACGGGTTTTTCAAGATCAAGCTCGGCAATGCTACCGTCTACACGCGAAACGGTGCCTTCAAGAAGGACGCACAAGGCAGAATAGTTACGGCGCACGGCCTGCCGCTTGAACCGGAGATAATCATTCCCAAAGACGCCACAGATGTCTTCATCTCCGAGGACGGCACCGTTCAGGTCAAATTGCCGGATCAACCGGACGGAATGGTCATCGGCAGGATAGAACTGGTGAAGTTCATCAACCCGGCGGGATTACATCACATAGGCAGAGGACTATACGAGGAGACAGCGGCCTCAGGACAGCCGATCTCCGGAAAGCCCGGCGAGAACGGATTCGGATATATCGAACAGGGGATGTTGGAGATGTCCAATGTGAAGATCGTGGATGAGATGGTCAACCTGATCATATCACAGCGCGCCTATGAGGTTAACTCAAAGGCGATCCAGGCGGCCGACGAGATGTTGAACATAGCAAATAACCTCAGAAGGTGATGAGCCGTGAGAACCCTAAGGATAATAGCGCCGATCATCTTCTCACTCCTTCTCCTCCTCCCCTCCCTCACCCCTGCCAACGCCCTCGTCAAGCTGATGAATGAGGCGGAGGTGAAGGGCGGGGAGATCACCCTGGGTGAGATCGCCCATATCGAGGCGGATACCAAAGCCGAGGCGGAAAGGCTTAAAGCCGTGACTCTGATCTCCGCCCCGCGTCCCGGAGAGAGCTATAGGATCAGCAGAGCACATGTCGAGACGATGTTGGAAAGGGAGGGGATCGATCTCAGATCGGTTAAGATAGAGGGAGGATCGGTCCTAGTCAAAAGGAGCTATCAGAGGGTGAAGGCCGAACGGCTGATGAAGGCCCTCGAGGAATTCCTGAAGAGAGAGACGGGATCGCCTGCAAGGGTGAGCATTATTCCGACGACGCCCGTGAGGGATTTGCTCGTGCCGGAGGGAAAGGTATCCATCTTCGTCCGTTCCATCTCTGATGATCCGCTTTGGGGATGGTTCAGGATCAAAGTGATGGTGGACGGGAAGACGGCCGAGGAGACGTCGATCTTCGCCCGCGTCAGGGTGGAGAGGGATGTGGTGGTGGCCGTTAAACCCATCAGGGCCGGTCAGAGGATCTCAGCGGATATGGTCAAGGTGGAGAGGATGATGATAGGGCTTGAGGGAAAGGATGCCTTTGAAAAGGTAAGGGATGTTCTAGGTAAGATACCTTCCCGATCGATCGGAAAGGGAGAGTTCATCAAACGGTCCGATCTCCGTCTGCCGGTGATCGTCAGACGGGGCGATGTGGTGATGATCGTGGCCAGATATGGGATGATAAGGATCACGGCCAGAGGAAAGGCCGTCGAAAACGGGAAGCTCGGCGACGTAATAGAGGTTGAGAATCTCAGCTCAAAAAGACATATCCGCGCCGAGGTGATAAGCCCAGGCGTGGTGATGGTCCGTCTGGGAGGGGAAGGAAATGTTGAACGTAAAACGTTGGAGCGTTAAATGTATCTTGCTTTGCCTCCTGATCCTGACGGGATTGGCCTTTGGAAAGCCCGGCAAATTGAGTGAGATATCGCTCTTCACCGATAACAAGGCGTATCAGGTGGGCGATATCGTGAGAGTGATGGTCGTCGAATCGGCCTCCGCCAAAAAAACCTCATCTGCAAAAACCTCCAGAACCTCCGGCAAGAAAGGAGCTGTCAGCACCTTCCCGTGGCTGAAATATAATCCCTTAGCCAAGGGGGTGGACCTCTCATCCGAGAACACCTTCTCCGGCAGCGGCTCCATCTCGACCGAAGGAGAGTTGAAAGCCGAGGTGGCCGCCGTCGTCAAGGAGGTCCTGCCGAACGGCAATCTGGTCATCGAGGGGACGAGAGAGATCGTGATAAACGGGGAAAAGCAGATAATCTCCGTCAAAGGGATTGTCCGCCCCGTGGACATCACACCGCAGAACACCGTTCTCTCCATAAACCTTGCTGAGGGCGAGATAAGATATGAGGGGAAAGGGATGATCTCGCGACAACAAAAACCCGGCTTGCTGAGCAGGCTGCTGGATTGGCTGTGGATATTCTGAGGAGGTGATGGCGGTGCGCAAGACGAGGGTTTTCTCGCTTCTACTTGTGATCCTGATCCCCATGGCGGCGGTGGCTGAGACCGTCAGACTCAAGGATATATCGGAGATACAGGGCGTAAGCGAGGGTCATCTCTTCGGCTACGGATTGGTGGTCGGCTTAAACGGGACAGGCGACTCCAGCAGTCAGGTGACGGTTCAGTCGATGAGCAACATGCTTCAGAGGCTGGGACTGAGCATATCGGCCGATCAGATCCGATCGAGGAACGTCGCTGCGGTGATGGTGACGGCGAAGCTTCCGCCCTTTGCCAAGCCCGGAAGTCGGATCGACGTGACCGTTTCGTCGATAGGGGATGCCAAAAGCCTCCTCGGCGGGACGCTTCTACCCACCCCTATGAGGAATCTCTATGACCCCGATACGGTCTATGCCGTCGCCCAGGGCGAGATAACCGTCGGCGGATACTCCTTCTCGGCCATCGGCGCTAAGGCTCAGAAGAACCATCCCACGGTCGGACATATCCCCGGAGGCGCCATAGTTCAGGCTCAGATGAAGGTCTCCCTCCTGGAAGATGACAGGTATCTGGTTCTGGTGCTCGACAATCCCGATTTCACCACGGCCACAAGGGTGGCTCAGGCGATAGATTCCAAATTCGGCTCGCATATCTCGACGCCGATAGATAGCGCTACGGTCAGGCTGACTCTGCCGGATGAATACAAGGACAAGGTGGTTCAGTTCATTTCCCAGGTCGAAAACGTCGAGGTTGAGCCGGACACGGTCGCCAGGGTGGTGATAGACGAGAGGACGGGAACTGTGGTGATCGGCAAGGATGTTAAGATATCCACCGTCGCGGTCGCTCACGGCAATATCAGGGTGGAGATATCCACCGCTTTCAAGGTCTCACAGCCTTATCCTGAAAGCCAGGGACAGACGGTGGTAGTTCCCCAGACAAGCATGAACGTCACTGAAGAGCCCGGCTCCGTCGCTCTTTTAAAGGAGACCGCCACCATAGGGCAGCTCGTTCAACTTCTCAACGCCATAGGTGCCAGCCCTCAAGACATGATAGCGATCCTACAGAATATCGAGAAGGCGGGGGCTTTACAGGCGAAGCTCATTGTGAGGTGAGTAAGATGGAGATGGATCTTACCCTTAAAAGCAAGCTTATAAACACCGAACTTTTAGATGCCGATATGCGGCTCCTCCGGGCCGCAAGCTCCCAAAAACCCACACCTCAGCAGTTGAGACGCCTCGCCCATGAGTTCGAGTCCATATTCATCAACCTGCTGCTCAGGGAGATGCGAAGGACAATCCCCAAAGGTGGGCTGCTCGATTCGGGATTTATAGGAGAACTCTACACCTCCATGGCCGATAGGGAACTCTCAAGGTTGCTTGCCCGCAGGGGAATAGGACTCGGGGAGATGATATACAGAAACATGATCGGGAGAATAAGGGGAGGGAAAAGCTATGAGGGGAAAGCATGAGGAGAGAGAGTTTCTCTGTTTTACGATAGAACGGAGTTGCTTCGCCATCCCCGTCCGTTCTGTCGTCAAGATAACGCCGATGATGGCCTTTTCCCCTCTTGAATCGAAGTCGGAGAGTTGTCTGGGTATGGTCGTGCTACACGGCAGACCGGCTCATCTGCTGGATATCTCGCCAAGGCTTAATCTACCGCCCAGAGGGGTAGATCCACAAAAGATGATCATCTTCATCGAGGACGGAGGCCCACTCGTGGGGGTGATTGTGGATGATCTCAAGGAGATTATCAGGGTTGAAGGGGCGAACGTCGTCGAGGGGGTATCCCCCGAGCTCATATCGGCTATGGCGAGGGTCGAGGACGAGATGATACCGATCCTCAATCCCAAGGCGATAACGGAGATGGTGAAAGATGAGGTATAATGTGGATAGGATCATACGGATGCTGAGGGATAAGTATGGGCTTGACATGCAAAGGCTCAAACGGGGCGCGATAAGATCGAAGATCGAAAGGATAGGAGAGCTCGATAGCTCAAGGCTACTGGATGAGGTGCTTGTCGGGGAATCCTATTTCTTCAGGGATCAAGGCCAGTTTGACGCGTTCTTCAAAGAGGTTCTGCCGATCCTCGAGCGATCCAAGAAGGATAAGAGGCTTTCGATATGGAGCGCTGGCTGCTCAACAGGGGAGGAACCCTACTCGATCGCCATGACAATCGACAGATACGGCCTCTATCAGAAGGGATGGAAGGTGAGCATCCTCGGCACAGATCTCAGCCGGAAGGCCATCAAAAGGGCGAGAGAAGGGATCTACACCGAGTGGTCTTTTAGAAACACGCCGGGTGGGATTATAGATCGATACTTCGTTCAACTGGGCGAAAACGGATACAGAATACGTGACGAGATCAAAGGAAGGGTATCCTTCGGAGTGATGAATCTGATGGACACCTTCGCATATCCCACAGGGTTGGACATCATATTCTGTCGAAACGTGCTCATCTACCTCGATCGAGATGTGATCGGAGGGATCATCAACGGCTTTCACAGGAGCTTAAGGGAGGGTGGATGGCTGTTTGTAGGGCCCGGGGAGTTCAACGGGGTCTGGTTCAGGAGATTCAAACCGGTCTTCTTCGAAAACGCCCTCGTCTATCGCAAGCCTTTCTCCTCACGTGGTGGTAAGGTCATTCGTCTGCCGAAGAGGGCAGAGACGACCGATCCTTCAAGCGTGGAGCTGAAGGATGCCGTTATCGCTTTAAGGGGGAACGACCTCGCCAGGGCTGAGATGCTGTTAAGGAGATACATCAGACAAAACCAGATGGACCCCTATGCGTATTACCTTTTGGGGTTGATATTCCAGGAGAAAGGCTTCAACTGTGATGCGGTGGAGATGTTCAGACGGGCTTTATATCTGGATATGGACTTCGCCGCCGCCCACTTCCACATCGCCAACCTCTACCGATGCAGGGGGGAGGTTAAAAAGGCGATGAAACACCTCTCGTTGGCCGAAAGATTACTGCGGATGAGAGATGAAGATGAACCCGTTCCGGGAGAGGGCGAATTGAGATGCGGCGAGCTCCTGGCGGCGGTTAGGATGCAGAGGAAACTGCTGAGCTCATGTGGAGGCATCAAATGCGAGAAAACGCCGAACTGATACTCAAGCAGAGAGCACATCTGTATGCCAGGCCTCCCGAAGAACCTGAACCGATCGACAGGGACCTGATAGCTGTCTTCCAGATAGGGAGGATGCGACTGGGTTTCGATGTGAAGTTCATAGACGGGATATACCGGCTCGGCACCATAACCCCGATCCCATGCACCCCTCCCTTCATTCTGGGAGCGATCAACGTCAACGGCAGGGTGTGCCCTCTGATCGATATATCGGCCCTGATGGGTGAAAGCGCGGAGGAGGATTATAGGGTCGTCGTTATGATCAGATCGGACGGGATAGAGATTGGAATCCCGGCCGCCGATATACTCGGCGTGGAGGGAGCGCCCGAAAAGCTTTCAAAACCCGAAGCCGGATCGATCAGATCGAACGAGGAGTTCATCGACGGTATCACCCAGGATGGTGTACTTATCCTGAATCTGGAAGAACTCCTCAAAGGCAATAGGCTGATCGTCATGGAGGAGGTATGAGAGGATGTTATCGGAGGATCAAATGATGCAGCAGCTGATGGAGACATTTAAGGCCGAAGCGGAGGAACATATCCGGCGGATAACCCAGATGATCCTCGCCCTTGAACGCGGCGAGGTGAATCAGGAGATGTTGGAGGAGCTGTTCAGGGAGGCGCATAGCTTGAAAGGAGCGGCCAGGGCTGTCGAGCTTAACGATATATCGGCCGTGGCACATAAGATTGAGGCTCTCCTTTCAGCGCTTAAATCAGGCGATATCCCCTTCTCCGACGACCTTGCCGATCTGATCTACGAGGGGTTGGATGGGATCTCAGCTATGCTCGGCGATGAGGAGTTCAACGCGAACGAGTTTGCCCATAAAGTCGACTCATTTCTGAGCGTAAACGAAAAGGCCAAGAGTGGAGAAAAGATAAAGCCCGACGATCGTTTCAGCACGGAACTTACACCTTCACATAAGGCCGGCAGAAGCATGATGTACGTCGATATCTCCAAACTCGATCGCCTCATGGAAAGGGTGGGCGAGATAATAGCGGCCAAGATCAGCGGGGAGGAATATCTCAGATCGGGGTATCATATCTTAAAGGAGATAGAGAGAATCCACAGAAAATTTCAGGAGGAGAGGCGCGATGGGGTTGAAAGACTGGAGAGAATTATAGGAACCTACAGGGATTTTCTCGATGATATGGAGTCCATCTGCCGAAATATCTCCAGGCTGTCGGATGAACTCAACGAGGACGTCAAATCGCTCAGGCTACAACCGCTTTCCATTCTCTTCGATTCCTTTGACAGGATGGTCAGGGATATCTCCAAACAGGAAGGTAAGAAAGTCAGGCTGGAGAAAATCGGCGGAAATACCGAAATAGATAGACGAATACTGGAGGAGTTACGGGAACCCCTGATGCATCTTCTGAGAAATGCTATCGATCACGGCATAGAAAGGCCTCAGGAACGGGTTAAAGCCGGGAAGGAGGAGTATGGAACGATCCGGATCTCGGCGAGGGGACATGGCGATAGAGTCATAATCGAGGTGGAAGATGACGGTCGGGGCATAGACCTGGAACGGATCAAGGAGACGGCCTTGAAATCCGGCTTAATAGAGGAAACGGAGGAGATGAGCGAGGAGGAGATATTGAACCTCATCTTCAAGCAGGGCCTTTCCACTTCAAGTGAGGTCACGGAGATATCCGGACGTGGTATCGGTCTAAACGTCGTATGGCGTAAGGTGGAATCACTTAAAGGGACAATAACCGTCCATACCGAGTTGGGGAAAGGATGCAGGTTTACGCTCAGTCTGCCGCTTACCTTGATGATCACAAAGGTACTGATAGTTGAGGTGAACGGTGACAGATATGCTATCCCGGCCTCCTACATCGACAGAACGCTTAGGATAAAACGGAGCGAAATGGTGGAGATAGGGGATAGATCATTCATAAGACATAACGAGTCGCTGGTGAGCTTGATACCGCTCTCCGCTCTACTTGAACTGGAAGGGGGAGATATCGGGGAGGAGATCAGGGTTCTGATACTGAGATTTGGGGGCAGAGCTGTGGGTATCATGGTGGATGATCTGGTCGTTGAACAGGACATCGTGGTTCAGGGGTTCTCCAGACCGCTGGTGAGGATCAGAAACGTTTCGGGGGCAGCGATCTCATCGGATGGTAGAGTGCTGATCGTGCTCAACCCGATGGACCTGGTAAGAACCGCCTGCAAATTGGGAAGCACCTCGATCTCACCCCTGCTTCAAAAGGCTAAACCCAAGACGATTCTGGTGGTGGAGGATTCGATCACCACCAGGACGCTTGAGAGGAACATACTCGAATCGGCCGGATATAACGTCGTAACGGCCAAGGACGGCGTAGAAGCAAAGGAGATATTGCGCAGAGCAAGTTGCGATCTGGTCGTCTCGGACGTCAGAATGCCAAACATGGACGGGTTTCAGCTGACCTCCTGGATAAAGAACCATTCCGACCTCAAAGATATACCTGTGATATTGGTCACCTCCATGGAATCGGAGGAGGACAGGCGCAGGGGATTGGAGGTCGGTGCCGACGCATACTTCATCAAAAGCGGCTTCAACCAGGAGGAACTGCTTGAAATGATAGAGAGGTTGATATGATGGATAGGATACTTGTAATCGAGGACAGCAGGACTCAGGCCCTTAAAACGCAGCTCCTGCTTCAGAGAGAGGGATATGAGGTGGAAACCGCCTTCGACGGAGAGGAGGGCTGGGAGAGGATATTGAACTGGAAACCGGACGTGGTTCTGCTTGATATAAATCTGCCGATGAAAAATGGATTTGATCTGCTCAAGGAAATCAGAAATAGGGATGAACTCGCCAGCATGCAGGTGATCATGCTGACCGCATATGGAGATGTGGATAGCCTCGCGAAGGCCTTGGAGCTGGGTGCTGATGATTACATCAGCAAGCCGTTCAACGACCGTGAGCTTTCAGCGAGGGTGAAGGCATCGTTGAGGATGAAGAAACTGCAGGATAGAGTCATCAAGGCTGAGAGGTTGGCTGCTGTGGGGGCCCTTGTGGTAACCATGAGCCACGAGATAAACAACCCTCTGACCGGTATTATAGGAAACTGCCAGATTATTCTCACAAAGGGCGACTCACTCGATCCCGAGATAAAAGAGAGGGTCCGGTCCATAATGGACATGGCGGGTAGGATCAGCAAGGTGATTCAAAAAGCAGCCAACCTGAAGGATGTGGTGACTAAACCGTATCTGGGTGATACTAAAATGCTCGATCTGGAGAGGTGAGAACATGTTTAAGAACCTATATCAGAAGGCCATTGCTCGCTCAGTGCTCTTTCCCCTCATCCTGGTAACTGTTCTGGGATTCGTTATCTATGAATATTCGCGAAGGGTCGTTCTCGAGGAGATGGAGTATATCATAGATCAAGCTGTCGAGGGTGGGAAAACCACCTTCAACGCGTGGATAGACAGCGAGCTTAATCTGCTGAGAAAACTCGCCTCTGACCCCAAGGTGGAAAAGCTGCTATCCGGTGAAGCTAGACCATCGGAGGTTGAAGAGATACTTTCGATCGGGGGGAACCAGTTCACCGCCTTAGCGGTGGTGGACAGAAATGGAACGATACTGGCGGGCATCCGAACAAATGAAATCCCCACAAATCTCGCACGGCAGATCGATGGGAGGGAGGGGCCATATATCGTTCGGAACGATCTCTTCCTCTCAGCCTCCGCTTCCAAAGGGGTCTTGATCGCCAAACTCGGTAGGGAGGTGGTGGAGGAGTTCATGAAGGGCTTTAAGTTCAGCAGGAGCGGTAATATCCATATCATCTCAGAGGAAGGAGTGGTCTCACCTCAAGGTACGGCGAAACCTGAAGGTCGATTTATCGAAAGGTTGAAGGTTGAAGGGAAAATAAAATGGGATGAAAGGCGCTCTCCCTCCGGCAAAAAGGTGATCCTGAGCGGGAGATGGCTTCCGCGGTATGACCTCGGCATCGTCAGCGAGATAGAGAGCGATGAGGTGTATTCGGTGCTGAGGAGGCTCAAACTCGGGATCGTGTCAAGCTGCGCTGCTTTGCTTCTCCTCTCGATACTCACCGTCTTGCCGATGGTCATTAGAATCGCCTTTCCTATCCGCAGGCTGACCGAGGCGGCCGAAAAGCTGGCCCAGGGCAGGATAGACGTTGAGGTGGAGGTCAAGGGGAAGGATGAGCTGGCGATGCTATGCAAGACGTTCAACGGGATGGCCTCATCCATCAGAGGGATGATATCCAAACTGAAGGAGGCGGCGGATAAGGTGTCGGAGATGAGTGGGGAGGTTTTGAAGGCCGCCTCCCAGCACTCCTCCAATACCGCTGAGCAGTATGCCGCCATAAACGAGGTGACGGCAACCATGGAGGAGATACATCAGACCTCACAGAGCATAAGCGAGCAAGCTCAAGGAGTGCTTGAAGTGGCCAGGAAGGCCGTGGATATCTCCTCCTCCGGCAGAGAGGTGGTTCAGGAGATGATAGAGAACACATACAGTATGAAGGAGAGGATAGAATCGATAGCGCAAAGCATACTCTCCCTCAGCGAGCAGACCCAGTCGATAGCGGAGATAACGACGTCCGTGAGCGATATAGCCGAGCAGTCCAGACTGCTGGCCTTCAACGCCGCCATAGAAGCGACAAAGGCGGGGGAGTACGGAAGGGGGTTTTCGGTGATCGCCTCGGAGATAAGGAGCTTAGCCGAGCAATCGCAGAGCGCTACGACGCAGATCAAACAGATCCTTTCCGATATCCAGCGAGCAGCCAACTCAGCGGTGATGATAACCGAGGAGGGAACCAGAGGGGCTGAAGCAAGCATAAAACTCGCCAATAGAGCCGGAGAGGTTATAAGGGATCTGGCGGAGATAATAGATGAATCGGCGAGCTCCGCCGAAAACATAGCAAACGCCATATCTCAGCAGAGGATCGGTATCGAACAGGCTACCTCCGCCATCCAGCACATTAACGAGACTACAAAAGCGAATTTGGATAAGACCAGACAGATAGAATCCGCCGTTCAAAGTTTGAACGAACTGGCCGAGGATCTGAGGGAAGCCATAGATACACATCTGACGGGAATTTAACCTAAAGATATGATACAATTATTCCGATAAAAAGTGCAGGAGGGCAACTCTCGATCATCGAAATAGCACTTCCAGGAGAGGTCAGCGGTATGAAAATAGTCAACGGCAACATACTCAACATCTACATGAGAAAGACCCGACCGGTAAGACAGGAGGAGGTAACCGGTCAGACCCAGAGATCGCCTTCCGATCGTAAAACCGATGTGGTGGAGCTGTCTCCGGCCGTTAAAGAGGTAGATCGGGCGAAGGAGATGGCTCAGACCATGCCCGAGGAGAGGGCCGAGAAGGTGGAGCAGATAAGAAATCAGATTGAAAACGGGCTTTACAGGATTCAGCCCGAAAAGATCGCCCAGAAGATGATAGAACATGCCATCGACATCCTGGCTTGAAGGGTGATGGGATGCACCGGCTGTTAGGTAAACTCATCGAGATACTTTCCAGAGAGGTCGACCGTTATTCGGGGTTGGTGGAGCTCATGCGGGAGGAACGAGGGCATATCGCCTCCAACAACGTCGATCAGTTGGACGAGGTATTGAAGCATCAGAACACGATCATCCTCGAGCTCAAAGCGCTGGAGGAGGCGAGAAAGGTTCTGATCAGGAAACTTGCCGAGCTCCTGGGCCTGCCCTTTGAAGGGGTCACCCTGAGGAAGCTGATCGACGTGGTCGAGGAGCCATACGCGACGATGCTGGCCGGATATGGAGATCGGATAGATGAACTGGTGGCCGAGATAAAGAGGTTAAACGATGATAACTCCTATCTCATAGATAAGTCCATCGAGTATATAACCGGCGCCCTTCAGATCTTTATCTCAGCGGGCGCCATACCAGGTCAGGGCAACCTGATATGTGACGTAGCTTAGCCATGTCGCTCATAAGTGGACTGGAAATAGGAAGGCGTTCGCTTAACGCCTATAAATCGGCTATCACCATCACGGGCCATAACATCTCCAACGTCGAGAACCCCAACTACACGCGCCAGAAACCCGATCTGAAACCCTCCATGCCCCGGTCCGGTATACCTTCAGGCGTCGATCTGGAGACGGTATCCCGTCAGAGAGATAGATTCGCCGACCTGAAATACAGGGAACAGGCGGCTCTCCTTGGGAAGTGGGATGTCCAAACCGGATATCTGGAACAGGTGGAGGGAATCGTAGGGGCCGATGGAGAGGGGAGCTTGACCGATCTGATGAACAGGTTCTGGAACAGTTGGCACGATCTGGCCAATTCATCTGAGTCGAACGCGACGAGAATATCGCTTGTCCAGTCCGCCCTCGCTCTGACCGACAAGCTAAATGAGATCAGCTCCTCGCTGAGTTCCATTCGATCGGTCCTGAACGATACGATTGAGGATAAGGTCTCCAGAGTCAACGATCTGCTCGAGGAGGTCGCCGAGTTAAACGTGAAGATCGCCTCGTTGATTCGAGGCGGTGGAAATCCGTCTGATCTGCAGGATAGGAGGGAGATGGCTCTGGACGAGCTTTCCAGGCTCGCATCGATCGGTTACTTGGAGAAGGGCGATGGGACGGTAAGCGTGAGGATCGGAGGCGTGACGCTCGTCGAGGGAGCCAATAGCTCCGCCATCGAGCTGCAGAAAGGCTCGAACGGAAATCTCATCCCCACTCTCGCTGGCAACTCCCTTCAGATAAGCTCCGGTGAGATCGGAGGACTGATCGAATTTAGAGATAAACTCGATGGGATGATCGGGAGGATAAATGAGATGGCCGGCTCGCTTGTCCGGAGGGTCAACGAGCTTCATTCCTCCGGATATGGGCTTGACGGGTCAAGCGGGATCCCGTTTTTCTCGGGTGAGAATGCTTCAGACATAACCGTAAACCCTGACCTTGTCGATGCCCCTGAAAAGGTGGCGGCGGCCGGTCAGCCGGACTCCCCTGGTGATAATTCCATCGCTCTGGCGATCGCCCGACTGCGAGATCAGTTCGATAAATACCACGCATCGACTGTGGCACTGATCGGTTCCCAAACGGCGCAGGCTGAGAGGGAGGCGGAGAACAACGAGATACTGCTCCGACAGATAGAAACGTATCGGCAGGGCGAATTCGGCGTCTCTCTGGATGAAGAGCTGACAAACCTCATAAGGTTCCAGAGAGCCTATCAGGCGGCGGCGAAGTTCGTCGCCTCGATCGATGAGCTGCTTCAGAGCCTGATAAACATGAAATAAGGAGGGGATAAAGGGTGAGGGTCACTCAGAGTGTCATGGCGGAGATGCTTAAATCCGACATACAAAGAAACCTGAAGAGACTGCAGGAGAGTCAGGAGATGATCTCCTCCGGCAAGCGCATCCTCAGCCCTTCTGATGATCCTTCTGCAGTTGGGCGGCTGATCGGATATAAGGTGGATCTGAGCCGATCTGATCAGATCCTGAAGGACATAGATAACGCCTTGGTTTTCCTAAACACGGCCGACTCGGTTCTTGCTGACGCTGAGAACCTCGTATCGAGGGCCCGTGAGATAGCTATCGAAATGGCGTCCGACACGGTTAACGCCCAGGATAGGATCCAGGCCGCCGATGAGATAAGACAGATCAAAGGACAGCTGATCCAGATAGCCAACACATCGGTGGCAGGACAATATATATTCGGTGGAACGAAAACGACCGAGCCACCGTATGAGGCTTCCGATGGCAAGGTGGTCTATAGAGGTAACTCAGACGTAATCCTGCGTCAGATAGGATCAGATGAGACGATCCGGGTAAATGTGCCGGGCCATGAGATATTCGGCAACGGCGAGGTGGGGCTGTTTAAGACGCTATCAGATCTGGAGAGAGCCCTCACCTCAAACGATATCGGGGGGATAAGGGATGCGGCAGATGAGTTGAAAGTGAACCACGAGACCATCCTTTCCGCGAGGGCGAAGATAGGAGGATACTCACAGAGGGTCCAGTTCGCCAAAAGCTCGATCGAGGGATTGAAGGAGCAGTTGGAGAAGATGATCTCGCAGATCGAGGATGTCGATCTTGCTGAGGCCTCGATCCAATTGGCCAGAAATGATAACGCATACAAGGCATCATTGCTGGCAGCGGCAAGACTACTTCAATCGTCGCTGCTGGATTTCCTGGGATGAGGCGAGGGAGCGAGCGATATGAGGGTTAAAACTTTAAGGTTTGGTGAAATTGAAGTAGATGAAGGGGAGATCATAACCTTCCCCGAAGGTCTGCTCGGATTTGCCGGGCATAAGAGATATGTTATCTTGGAACCCAGAGAGATAGCGCCGTTGAAGTGGCTTCAATCGGTTGATGAGGGCTGGCTGGCGTTCGTGATCGTCGATCCGTTCATCTTTAAACGAAACTACGAGTTCGACGTGCCGGAGGATTGCGCCAAACAGCTCGGAATGAGAGATGCATCTGACGCCATCGTATACGTCATATTGACGGTGGATGACGACCCCTCAAAGACGACGGCGAACCTTCAGGCTCCTATACTTATATCTAAGAGGACGAGATTGGCCAAACAGCTTATCTTGATGAACGGGGATTACGACGTTCGATATCCCGTCCTCCGCTCGGAGGAACAGGTGGAAGGAGAGAGCTATGCTCATTCTGGCCCGTAAGAAGAACCAGAGCATAATGATCGGCGACGATATAGAGATAATGGTCACCGATATAAGCGGTGATTGTGTCAAGCTCGGCATAAATGCTCCTAGACATATAAGCGTCCACAGGAAGGAGATATACGAGGCGATAAAGCGTGAAAACGAATCCGCCGCCAGGGTGAAGGAATCCGGCCTCAGCAGGCTAAGTATGATGTTCCAAAAACTGGGAAGAGGCAATGAAAGATAGAACCCGCCATGCTTATGAACGCATTTATATGGTCCTGCCCGATCATCTTTAGATAACCCTTGCAATCATACTCGATTTAGTTTATTCTAATGATGAGATGAAGCTCAAGCTGTCCTTGAATATCATCTTTACCTTCTTGTTTGTAAACCTCTGCGCGGGGGAATACAGGATTGGGGTGGACGATGTCCTGTCCATATCCGTGTGGAATCACCCTGAGATGAGCATCTCTGCTGTCCGTGTCAGACCTGATGGGAAGATCTCCCTGCCTGTGGTGGGCGACGTTCAGGCGGCAGGCTATACCCCCGCCGAGCTCCAGAGGGAGATCTCGACTGTCCTGAGACGATATCTGAGGGGGGAGCCGATCGTCACCGTTACCGTCACTCAGTTCAACAGCCTAAAAGTTAGCGTTTTTGGAGCTGTCGTCAATCCTGGAAGTTATACCTTTGTCGAACCGCCCACGCCGCTGGAGCTCATCGCCAAGGCGGGCGGCATGACTCAGAACGCAGATCCTTCCTCAGCGAGGATCGTTTCCTCTGATGGCATCAGCACCACGGTGGATCTATCAAAGGCGATTCTGTCGGGCGGCGGGCTGCCGAAGCTAAAGGCGGGTGATGCGCTTTTCATCCCTTCCTCCAGGAGGCCGCTTTCGCGGAAAGATGCTGGAAAAATCGTCCGGATAACCATCCTAGGCGGCGTCCGGTCTCCAGGAACATACGAGTTCCCCAAAACGCCTACCTTGGTCGAGGCCATCTCAAAAGCGGGATGGGTCAACTCGGAAAGCTCGCTCGAAAAGGTAAAGGTGATCAGAACGATCGCTGGTCGAAGCGAGTCGGTGAGCGTAAATGTGAGGGAGTTCCTCGAGAAAGGAGATCCCTCCCTGTTACCAGCCCTCGAATCGGGAGATCTGGTTCTGGTTCCCACTTCAAAAGAGGAGATCACCATCTTGGGTGGGGTGAACAACCCTGGCACTTATCCCATCATAGGACAGATTACAATCCTCGAAGCGATAGGAATGGCCGGTGGGCTCTCCGAAAAAAGCGATCCCAGAGCCGTTAAGATAGGGCGGAAAAAAGGGGGAAATTACGTTTGGAGCAACGTAGATGTGACCCCTTGGATCAATGGCAGATCGAGCTCAGGAAATCCACCGCCCACAGTCATTCCTGGTGACCTGATCATCGTGCCGGTCAGGAGGTTCTCCTTTTGGAGCGCGGCTGGGACTTTGAGAGCAGTTATAGCTTTTGTAGTTGATCTGATAGCTGTCTACGGGGTATATCAACTGGCGACAAGATGAAGCTTAAAGAGATGACCTTTCAGGATTATCTGGGCCTGATCGTCAGAAGGCGTAAGGCTATCATAATACCGGTGCTGGTAGCTTGGCTAGCTGTGATACCGGCGGCGTTGCTGATGCCAAAGGTCTACAGCGCTAGGGCGGTGGTGGAGCTCGGAACGGAGACGGCGAGGATGCTGCAGAGCGTGGGCCAGGTTGAGGTGCCTAGATATGAAAGCGAGGCATCGGTGCGAGAGAGGATCTTCTCGCGAAGTTACGTCCTTCAGGCAGCTGATAGGGTGAATCTACGTGGGCTACTGGCCAGAGAGAAGGGCAAAAACGTAAGGGACGATGATCTGATGGAGTTCTTCAGAAACGCCGTATCCGTCAGGGTAAACGGCGATCTGATGGAGATATATGTCGAGATGCCAGACCCGAATCAGGCGGCGAATCTCGCTAATTCCATTGCAGAGGTCTACATCAAAAACACCTCCTCCGCCAGACAGACCGCTGCCAGTCAATCCTACGAATTCTTGAAACAACAGGTTGAATATTACAGAAAAAAGCTTCAGGAAACGGAGGATAAACTGCAGAAGCTCAGGGAGAAAAACCCCATATTGACTTCCAAAGGTGAAACCTCCCTCGAAACCAAGCTGGAGAAGCTTAAAAACGACCTGTTAGATGTCGAGGTTCAACTCGAATCTGCCAGACGCGAGCTCGATAGGCTCACATCGAATCAGGGCGGAGGTGGTGAGATGGCGGCCGAACAGTTAGCCGTTATGAAAAAGAGGCTGGCTGAGCTCAGGACGAAATACAGCGACGAGTGGCCCGAGATCAAAAGGTTGAAGGAGGAGATATCCAAGCTCGAGGGCGAAGTAAGATCAAGTTCCGTCTCCCTTCCGATCGATTCGACCGAGCGAAACAAGAGGATTCTTGAGCTGCAGGATAAGATCTCGTCCTTAGTTCTCAAGAAGGAATGGCTCAGAACCGAGATATCAAAGTGGGAGAAAACGTTGAGAAAACTACCTCAGATCGAGATGGAGTTGAACAGATTAGCTAGGGAGAAGGAACTCTACGAGAGGAGTTACTCGCTTCTCTATGACAGGCTCAACAATGCTATGCTGGCTAAAGCGGCGGAGCTGGAGAAGCTGGGCACCTCAGCGAAATTACTCGATCCAGCGGTTCCGCCCACCAAACCGATCAAGCCTCGAAGGGTGAGGATGGTCATAATGGCCACCATTTTGGGATTAGGCATAGGGTTCGGTTCTGCGCTGTTGCTGGAATATTCGGATAGATCCTTCAGGGATGAAGAGGAGATGAGCGAGTTTCTGAGGCTTCCGATCCTGGCCTCGCTGCCAAGGTTGTCCGAATTGGAGTGAGAGATGAGGGGAAGCGTTATATCGAAGTTCAAAGAGGATTCGCCCGCCGCCAGCCAGATGCGTAGGGCAATAAGGAACATAAAGATGGCCGTTAATGGAATCAGATCGATTCTGATCACGAGCCCCGCCCGCGGCGACGGTAAAAGCCTTATAACCTCCCTTCTGGCGCTGACCCTCGCAAGGGATAATCCCGAAAGGCATGTTCTTATAATCGATTGTGACATGAGAAAACCGTCCCAGCATCTGCTCTTCAATATATCCCGTAGACCCGGTTTGAGCGAGCTTTTGGTGGAGATGACCGATATGGATGAGGCATGTAGAGAGACGGAGATGGAAAATCTATGGCTGATCCCCTCAGGCGGTGAGGCCAAATCGCCCGAACAGCTGCTCTCATCGCCTAGAGTCTCCGACCTTGTGAGGGCATGCAGAACGTATTTCGATTTCATCGTGTGCGATTCACCTCCTGTGTTGCCGGCTAACGATGCCATATTGGTGGGAACACATCTTGATGGCGTAGCCTTGGTGGTGCGGGCATATAAAACCCAGAGAGGGGAGGCGAAAAAAGCCCTGGAGCTGCTGAGATCGTCGGGGATCAAGATCTTCGGTTTGATAGCAAACGATATCGAAGTCAGAGGATATTACGGATATGAAAGCTAAGGTGATTCTCGCACTCATAATAATACTCATTCCGTCGACGGCGATCTGTCGGATCGACCCGCTTAAAAGGCATATAATCGAAGGAACGTATTATATGATGGTCGAGGGCGATCTGGCAAAGGCACAGGAAGAGTTCACCGCCGCTCTGAAACTCGATCCCCGAAATCCTGAGGCAGCCTTCCTACTCGGGAAGATCATATTCGACAGAGTTGTCAAAGGTGAACTTCCCAGGGAAAAGCTGAGGGATTCGGAGAGACTTCTCAACTTGGCTGATTTGGAGGGAATCATCTATAATAGGTTTCACCCTGATCTCCTCCACGGCCAAAGGGTGCGTAAATCGGCCTCAAAAAGGACAAGCTTCTGGAAGGGCGTGGAATCCGAAAGGGGAGGTCCGAAGGAGACCGCCATAGCCGTCTTTGAGATGCCCTTGTATCTGGGAAGAATTAAGCTGTTGAGCCCGGATGAGGAGGGATATACCAGGAGTCGGATATGTAGGCCGGGAGACGCGATACAGATCGAGTCGGGTGTGAAGTATCGGGTGGAGATCGAGAGGGAATTCAAGTCCCGATCATATATCAGATTCCTTATCCCTGTCGCCGCAGCTGCCGGAGCGCTGTGGCTGACGATGAGGTAGGTGCTCTTGCATGAGTCGAGGTAGAGGAGTCATTATCGCTTTAGGTATTCATTGCGCCATATGGTGCCTGATAATAGCATCCGCCTTAGGAGAGGAAGGGACAACGCACAGAGGGGAGATGCTTTATCTAGCGGGGGATTACGCCGATGCTGCCTCACTGCTCAAAGAGGCACTCAAGGTAAATCCCGATGACGTGGAAGCCCTTTTTCTCCTGGCCCTATCGCTTTATGAGCTCGGCGAGGATGATAAAGCGAAAGCCAATCTGAAACTCGCTCATGAGAAGCTATCCTCGCAACAAAACACAACGTCGAGCAAGTCGAAGTCCTTATGGCGGTCACTGGCTGGTACCCCGCTTCGGGGCGGGAGAGGGAAAGGTGAATCCCGCATAACATCGCTCAACCCGGCTCTTATCAAATTTCCGCCGGGATGTAAGGTTTCGGTGTTCAAAGGAGATACCCTTATAAAGCCTGATCCGCTCTACTCTACTACATCCCAACCGGTCTATGCCCTTCGGCCGGGTGGGGTCTACAGAATAAAGATCGAACCTGGAGAGTCAGCGATCAGTTCAAAAGGTCTTATCTGGATCGCCGTCTCAGCGGCCATAATCGGCTTTCTGGCGATGAGATGAGTTCGCTTTATGGGGTGGTCTATGAGGATAAAAGAGATGATCTTTTCGATTTTCCTTGTGTTTTCCCCTTTCCTCACGATGGCGGCTCCCGTTGTGGTTGAATTACAACAGGGGCTCGATGGATATGAGGGGTGTTATGATGCACATATCTTCCCCGATGCCAATCACGCCGGCAACATCGTAGACCTGAGCGTGGGAGGCGCGGATCAGTTCGGATTTCCAAATCTCGTGTTGATCAGATTTGATGGTATCAGAGAGGCCCTTGGCGAGACGCGGATACTGCATGCTGAGCTAAGGCTCTTCCTCAAAGAGGAACAGACATCAACGCCGGAGAAGATCTTCGCCTACAGAGTCTTGCAGAATTGGAATGAGGGATTCCTCGAAAAGGCAGGGGTTAAAGGATGGACCCAGTTCGATGATGGTGAAAACTGGAACGGAGAGGGACTCTCGGAGGCGGACGATAAAACTGCTGAGGACGGCAAGGCCGACAGGGCCGCCACTCCTATATCCTCTTCATCCATCGACGCCGGAACAGGCAGATGGTATGCCTGGGACCTCACCGAGGCGGTGAGAAACTGGTATGACGGAACGTGGAAGAACTATGGTATCGTGCTCATAGGCGAGGTGAAAGCCTTTTCGCTCAAGAGCTTTGCCTCCTCAGAGGACACCGCACAGCTCAACCGGCCGAAGCTTGTCATCACCCATATGCCTCCTGAGCTGATCGAATCCATCTCCTCCTATGATGAGGCAAATGCTGCCGATAACGACGGGGTATACCACCCCGGCCAATCCATCGTCATTTCCATCTCCTCACATAACAAACAGACGGGGCTCGTAGGGACCGTGAGGATACAGTCCGTCGGAATTATCCCGGGGATGCCAGGGGGATATGACACGGGAGAGAGACTGCTTGAAGATAAAGGGAACGGAACCTATGAGTATGTGTGGGGTACCGACGGACTGGGAGAGGGAAGATATCAGGTGACAGCGAGGCTCGTCGATCCAACTTCCAAGCGCGAGAGCATAAATAGCTCCCTCACCATTCAGCTCGATGCTACTCCTCCGGTGGCGATCTCCGTCTCCGTAAACGCCGGAGCAAAGCTGGTTACCAAAAGGGATATCACGCTCACCCTTTCCGCGAGGGACGCCACGTGGGCTTTCATCTCAGGAGATCTATCCCCCACCGATACCGTTATGAGATGGATCCCGTATGTCCAGACCGTTCCCGCAACTCTCTCGCCGGGGGATGGGATGAAAAGCATCAAAGTCAAATTCATGGACGGCGCGTCAAACGAGAGCAATGAGCTTGAGATACAGGTTCAGCTGGATGAGATGCCTCCACAGATCGAATCGGTTAGCTCCCATGATGTGGATAACCCAACCGATGCTGATGGAATTTACCGTCCTGGACAGAAAATTCTGATAATCGCTAAGACAAAGGAGGGAGAGAAAGGACTGAAGGGGCTGATCAGAATATCGGGGAAGGGATATGACACTGGCGATCAGCCGATGAAGGATGAGGGGGATGGCAGCTATACATATCTCTGGGAAAGCGGCGGGGTGCCAGATGGGGAATATACGGTCACTGTGACTTTAACCGATACCCTGAGCAGATCGACCAAGAATTCAGATTACAAGATCACGCTTAAAGGCACCGGGCCATCCAATCCGAAAGTGGCGATCCTCAACGCCGCTCAGTTCACGACGAGTAGGGATGTGATGCTTGCCCTCCAAGCGGAAGGTGCGGCAGAGATGTTTATCTCAGGGGATGTAGTTGACGATGTTAACACCTTCAAATGGATACCTTATAAACAGAGCTTATTGGTGACGCTTACCAAAGGGGATGGGCTCAAGACGATAACGGTCAGGTATAGAGATGCATCGCTAAGCGAAAGCCAAGCCTCGACATCTATAACCCTCGAGACTACTCCTCCGGCGCTCCTCAACTTCGGAACGTTGACGATCAAGGAAGATGGGGGAGGGACGATGACCTTGTTCTTCAGCGAGGATATCTCCAAGGTAAACCCCACCCTCTTCTCGCTATCGCTCTCTTCAACCGTCGATCCGACCAAATCTGCTCTGATAACCGGTTCATCGGTGAAGCTCTCCACAGATGAAAACAGGGTGTATCTCGATCTACCTTCAGAGCTAGTGGATAAGCTCAGAGGAGTAGGGGCCATATCGGGCAGAAACATGATACTCAACCTCGATCTCTCCCCGGGCAGCGTTCAGGACAGGGCAGGTAATCCCAATCCTCAGACGAAGATAGAGAAGTACGAGCTCGATCTTGTCAACCCGATAGCTTTGTCGAAGGTCGAGCTGTTTACGAGTTTCATCAGCCCGAACGGAAATGGCGTCAATGATACACTTGATTTCTCCTACATCCTGGCTGAATCGGGTGACGTGGTCCTAAGGGTTCTCAACGAGAAGGGAGAAACTGTCTTTGAAACGAAATTTACGACTCGCCTGGCAGGCGTGAAATACGAGGAGAAATGGGACGCGAAGGTGGATGGAGCTCCTCTCGCCGATGGGAAGTATTCATTGAATCTCTTCCTGATAAAAGGGGAAGGAGAGGTGAAGCTCAATCCTGAACCCCTCAAATTCATTGTGGACACTATCCCACCTCGCGTAACTTCCGTTCAACCGATAAGCGGTAGCCGCATCCCCGGATCGATTTCACTGAGCGCCGGATGCGAAGATGAAAATGGGATATCCAAGGTGTATCTACTGATCGATTCCGATCCGGAAAGCCGTGTTGATCTCAGACAAAGTGAGGAGGGCAGATATATCACACCATCTCCGCTGACCCTTTCTCCGGGCCACAGATCGATTCAGATACACGTCCTCGATAAGGCCGGCAATGAGTCAGTTAAAACCGTCTCCTATACCGTTACAGCATCAGTCAGACCGATCCTTTCGTTTTTTAACTATCCCAACCCGTTTTCCGCCGGTAGCACGACGCGGATCGTTCTTATCCTAGGGGCACCCGTGGAAGAGGCTGAGCTGATGATTTATGACCCGGCGGGCAAACTGGTCTTCAGGAGGAAAATGAGTGGGGAAGAGGGCGAACATCTGGTGGAGTGGGACGGTAGAGATCTCCAGGGTGATCTTCTCCCCCGCGGTATCTACTTCTGCAGAGTTGTGGTCGGCAAGGAGGAGGGAACATTTAAGATAGGCATCAAATGAGGTGTGAGGATGTCGCGTACCATCGTGATTTCGCTTTGCCTTATGATGCTGGGCCATGCGATATCGGCCGAGGCAGGAGCTCCATCACCCTTTGAGATAGGGAGCGGCATAAAGCAGATCTCGCTCGGCGGAGCCTTCGTCTCCATGGCGGATGACCCCACCGCCGTTTTCTGGAACCCGGCCGGGATGGGGGCGATGAAAAACCCTGAGGTGAAACTGGAGGGAAGGCTTAAAACCTTAGGCACAAATCTGATAACGCTCAGCGGCGCATATCCGGTGGAAGGTCAGGGCACGATAGGACTTAGCGGGCTCTATTACGACTCCGGTCCCGCCGATTCGTACTCCGAATCCGGAGTGAGGCTCGGAACCTTCTCCGATAAAAGGATGGCGCTTACAATTGGGATGGGATACAAATCGGGGCTTCTCTATATCGGGGGAAATGGATTTTATCTGTGGCAGGGGATGCGAGGCGAGGGGATAAATGAAAGCGGAAACGGATACGGTATCACGCTTGGGGCGATCTATCAACCGGATGAATCCCTGCGCCTCGGCATTGCGTTCCGAAGCAAGGCCAAACTGAAATGGAGCGACGAGGTTGAGGAGGAGATCTCTCCTTCAGCGAGGATAGGTCTGCTTTACTCGTTCAAGAGCTACAATTCCACCTTTAAGGTGGAGGCGGATTTGATCCAAGTTAAAGGTGAACCATTAAAGCTGTCCATCGGAGCTGAGATGGCCGGCGAGGAGGAGGGAAACGCCTTCTTCATAAGGGGCGGAATGGCCGACGTATACATCGAAGGGGGAAAGACGGGCCTGTCGCCGGGGGAGCTCACAAAGCTCAACATCAAACCGGCGATGGGATTCGGTTTCAGATGGAAGCTTTCGGGAGGTGGAGCGCTGCTTTTCGATTACGCACTCAGATTTGAGCCCACAGGCATGAGACACTTCGTGAGCGTGGGATATGGGGTCGAATAATGATATAATTTAGGATGGTTAGGGGAACGGTGGTTGAGGGGTAATGAGTTAGAGATTAACGAGGAGGTTTGAAAGATGGTAAACGTGGGAATAGTCGGTTATGGATATGCGGGGAGATGTTTCCACGCATATCTCGTGAGCCTCACCGAGGGATTGAACCTTTATGCCGTCTCATCTCGTTCGCCTGAAAGGCGTGCCCAGGCCGAGAGGGATTACGGCGTCAAGACCTATGAGACCATAGATCAACTGATAGCCGATGATAACGTGGACCTGGTCATCATCGCCACTCCGCACTATACCCACGCTGAGCTTTCGATCAAGGCGATGGACGCCGGCAAACACGTCGTCACCGATAAGGTCATGTGCATGAACGCCGCTGAGGCCGACGCCATGATCGAGGCGGCGCGCAGGAATAACGTCATGCTGAGCGTCTTCCATAACCGCAGATGGGATTGGGATTACCTCACGGTCAGGAAGATCATAGAGGACGGGATGATAGGGAAGCCCTATCGCTTCGAGACGGCCATCATGGGCTACGGCCCGCCGAGGGGATGGCGCGGGATAAAGGAGATGAGCGGCGGGATACTGTACGACTGGGGCGCGCACCTGGTCGATCAGGCGATGATCTTCGGGAGATATCAGATAGATTCGGTCTATTGTGAGATTCAGGATCTACACAAGTGGGAAGGAGTTGATATCGGAAACTTTGGAAGACTAGTGATGAGGTTCAAGGACGGGTTGATCTATGAGGTCCAGATCAGCAACCTCGCCAAAACCCAAAAGCCCAGATGGTTCGTGCTGGGCGATGAGGGCTCGATAATCAAATTCGGCCTCGATCCCCAGGAGAGGCCGATGGTGCAGGGGAACATAGACGCGGCCGAGGAGCCGCCCGAACATCACGCTCGGGTCTGGACGAAGGTGGACGGCGAGTGGAAAGAGATCGTCGTCGAGCCGGTCAGGGGAAGTTGGAAATCCTACTATCAGAACATCTCGGACGTGCTCAACAAGGGCGCTGAGCTCGCCGTCAAACCGGAGGAGTGCCGTAAATGTATGGTCGTCTTCGATGCCGCCATGGAATCCGCTGAGACGGGACAAACGGTTAAGGTGGAGGGATGAAAGCCCGGGGCTTTCATCCCCCTACTTTGTCGCGAATATAGACCGTTTTGCCGGTGCGGGCGCTTTTAAGAAGCGCCTCCATCATCTGCTGAACGATCAGGCCGTGTCTCAGCGGCGCCATACACTCCTTGCCGTCAAGGATGCATTCGATGAAATGGTTGGCGATGTTGTCCCACGCCTCAGGACCTCTGGGCAGGTTGACGGTGATATCCTGAGGAGCGCCGTTCTCCGTCCGATAGAGCGTCAGCGGGTTCATCCTCGCTCCGGCTTCCGTGCCGAAAAGTTCGATCTGAAACTCACCCGGCTGATGTGATGCCCAGAAGCTTTCGACCTGAAGCCCTATGCCGTTTTCGAACCTGATGAACCCCCCGGCGTAGTCATCGGCCTCAAACTGCTCGTAGATCTCCCTGGGAGGGGTTGAGAAATCCCAATAACCCAGCCCTTTCGGCCCAAATTTGGCTCCGGCGACGCCCATCACGCAGATGGGTTTGGGCATTCCTAGGATCCACCAAACGGCGTCAAGCACGTGAACGCCCATATCGCGGAAGGCTCCTCCTCCCTTCTTGATGAATCCCAGGTTCCAGGCGGGGATTCCGCTGCGACGGACGCTTCGAGCCCTGGCATAGTAGAGTTCCCCGAAAAAGCCCTTTCGAGCCAGATCTCCCAGGTAAAGGCACGTCCGACTGAACCGAGTGGACAGAGACATCATGTTGACAACACCCGCCTTTTCAGCCTCCTCGACAAGGGTGGCGGCGGCCTTCTCGGAATCGGCGAGAGGTTTGGTCACAAGCACGTGTTTGCCGTTTCGAACCGCCTCGAGGGCGACGGGGACGTGCAATTGGTTCGGCGTTCCGACGAATACGGCGTCGACCTCGGGGTCCTTACACATCTCCCTGTAGTCGGTATAGAACTTGACCTCGCCTGGCAACTCTTTGGCGAAGTCTCTCATCCTCTCCTCGATCAGATCACATAGGGCGACCACCTCGCCGCGGGGATTTCTCGATATGGCGCGGCCGTTGACTCGACCTATTCCCATCCCGACTATTCCAACTCTCACCTTATTCGCTGCCATGGGTTGACCCTCCTCGATATCATATCCGGAGTTGACGCTGTTAGCATAACTCAAAAGGGGAGGAAAATCAAGGTGAACACAGAGCTTCTCAAAAATTTCGGGGAAGCTGTTGGATTGCGGCGGCAGGTTCTCCGGAGGGCGGATCAGTTCGGCGGGGGCGCGGGGCTCCGCGCCCCCGTGGGAGGGTCATATCCTGACAAGATGAACTGAGCATGAGATGCAGGGATCGTAAGCCCTTATGACCATGTTGATCTTGAACTTTATCTCCTCGTCGCTT
>JAGGXZ010000062.1 GCA_021162805.1 Candidatus Poribacteria bacterium | reverse complement strand
GTCGGTCTCCCGATCGTGGCGACAGATGTAGGCGGTATACCGGAAGCGGTGGAACACGGCTTAAACGGTTTTCTGATTCCTCCCCGTTCCCCACAACAGATGGCTATCGCCCTCCTGAAGCTGATCCATGATCCCGAACTGAGGGAGAAACTCTCGATTCAGGCGCGTAAAAGGGCCGTTGAACGGTTCAGCATAAAAGCGATGATCAAGGCATATCAGGCGCTCTACGAGGAGGTCATCTCGGGATGACGAGGATTATAGCTGTGTCGAACCTATTTCCAAACAGGCGAAATCCACAGCTGGGAACCTTCAACTTGCAGGAGTTCTCCGCTCTGTCAAGGCTCGCCGATGTGAAAGTCATCTCACCTCTGCCCATAGGGAAGTTCAGGGGTGTCCCTAAAAGGGATATCATCAGAGGGCTAGAAACCTTCTACCCGAGATATCTCTGGACGCCCAAAATAGGCAGATCCCTCTATGCCCTGTGGCTGATACCTCCCCTATGGCGGACGATCAAAAGGATCATCGGAGGCGGATTCGATCCGGATCTGCTTCTGGTCGCATGGTGTGATCCCGATGGCGTAGCAGCGCTGATGGTTTCGAGGATCCTGGATAAACCTTGTGTCATAAAGGCTCTCGGCACGGATATAAACCTGTTCACCGAAAACAGGCTCAGGAGAAGATCGATCGGCTGGGCCCTCAGGAAGGCAGATGTCGTCATAGCGGTAAGTCATGATCTTAAAAGGAAAATCATGGCGCTCGGCGTGAACGAGGAGAAGATAGAAGTTCACTATAACGGCGTGGATACCGATCTGTTCAGACCCATGGATAGATCCGTTGCGATCACAAAGCTGATCGAGCGGGGATTCCCCGATAGGATCTTCGACGGCCGGCTTATACTCTTCGTCGGCAATTTCTACCCGATAAAAGGGGCTCGGATTTTGATGGAAGCGCTCTCGATCCTGTCAAAATCAAAACGGCTGCCGAATCTGAAACTCATCCTTATAGGTGATGGACCGGAAAGAAGGGAGCTTCAGGAGTTGAGCTGTAAGCTGAGGCTCAGAGAACGGGTGTGGTTCATCGGGCGGCGGCCTCACGAGGAGATACCGCTGTGGATGAATGCTGCTGATCTGCTTTGTCTTCCGAGCCTAAACGAGGGGCTTCCCAACGTGATACTTGAGGCGCATGCCTGCGGCAGACCGGTGGTCGCCTCAGATGTCGGAGGGGTGAGAGAGATACTGGTGGACGGCGAAGGGGGATATCTCTGCCGGCCGGCCGATCCGAAATCGTTGGCTATGGCCGTTCTTAAGTCCCTCCGTCCTTGGAACAAAGCGAAAATCAGGGCGAAGGTAGAGGGACTCTCCTGGGATGAAAACGCCAGGAGGATCCTCCTACTAGCTCGATCCTTGAGGAGATGAGAGGATGATCAGGGATAGAGACATCATCATAGTTTCATCAGACGATTGGGGCATCGGTCTTAAAACCAGCAAATATCATCTGGCCACCAAAATGGCCAAGTTTAACAACAGGATCTTATTCGTGGAGTCCACAGGACTTCGCTCGCCTAAGTTGAGCAAATTTGATCTGAAAAGGATCACGGGCAAATTCAGGGGGATGGTAAGCAGACTCAGACAGGTTCAGCCCAACATCTTCGTTTTGACGCCACCGGCGATCCCCCTTCATCGTTTCAGGCCGATAGGGATGTTCAACTCGATTCTTTTGACCCTCTCCATCAAAAGCGCCCTTTTGGAGCTCAGGTTTCGATCGCCGATCCTCTTCATATTCATCCCGACGGGATGGGCGTTGCCCGGGAAGCTTGGCGAGAGCATAGCGATCTACTACTGTGTGGATGATTACTCAAGCTTCACGGGGGTTCATAGCCAAACTATAAAGAAGCTCGAAAGGAAACTTCTGGAGAGCGTGCGGATATGCATCACGTCCTCGCTGAAACTATACGAGGAAAAGATCAAGGTCAATCCCAACACCTTTTACATACCCCATGGCATCGATGTGGATCACTTCGCCAAAGCTCTAGATCCGGATCTCAAGGTACCCGATGATCTGGATCGGATACCTAGGCCTAGGATAGGTTTTTACGGGTTCATCGAACGGAGGTGGCTCGATTTTGACCTTCTCGAGTATCTTGCGGCCAGACATCGGAATTGGTCGCTGGTGCTCATAGGAAAACTCGGAGATGATATATCACATCTGTTGAGGTTCCCCAACGTCCACTACCTCGGCGTCAAACCCTATGAGGAGCTACCTGCCTATAATAAGGGATTCGATGTGGCGGTTATACCGTTTGCCGTGAACGAGATGACGCTCAACTCCAACCCGCTCAAATTGAGGGAATATCTGGCCTCGGGTCTGCCGGTGGTGGCGACCGACCTGCCGGAGATAAGGAAGTTCTCGGATGTCGTCTACCTCGCTCGAGATCACCGAGAGTTCGAGGTAGCCCTAGAGGTGGCGATCCACGGTGACATACCATATCTGGCGAGGAGAAGGCTTGAGGCCGTCAGGGATGAATCCTGGGAGAACCGATTCGAGCTGTTATCTCAAATTGTGGAGAGGTACCTTTACACCATGTCACCTTCTGTTTCCCCGTCGCATATCTGTAAAGCCCCACCATCACGGCAGTATTAAGCATCAGGAAGGTGTAAGGTATGGATAGAAAACGCCACGGTTTCAGGTTACCATGATGAGATGTAAGATGCCCTGATAGGGCGGCTAGATAAAGGAGAAGTTGTGCTATAAGAGCCCCCTTGTAGAACGGAGCTGTGCTTATGAGCGATGCATTGAGGATAAAAGCGAAGATCAAAGCGAACGGGACGAGGAGTCGAAATACCTTGTGGGATATCATCTGAAAAAGCAACCTGTTCCTAAAGGGATTATAGAGCTCTTTAAACCTCAGGAAAAGCTGGAAGTTGCCGGCGAGGGTTCTCACCTTTCTGATGAATTCCCTCTTAGGATCCGGTGCGATCGGGTCGAACGCCTTGGCCTTAGGTTCAAACACAACCCTATACCCCTGGAGCGCAACACGCATCGGTATAAGGACATCATCGAGAATTATGTCCTCGGCTATCGGATGAAATAGCTCCCGTCTTATGGCGTATATCGCCCCTGTGGCTCCCACGACGGAGTCCATCCTGCTTTCGAGCTTTCTCAACAGCTTCTCGTATTTCCAATAGATCCCAATGCTTTCCGTAGTCTCATTGAGGCCACCGCTTTGATAATCCGGCCCCTCAACCAGACATAGTTCACCGCTGACGGCTCCGACCGATTCGTCGTTGAAGTTCGCCACTATCTCCTTAATGGAGTTCCTCGCGTAGAGCTGTCTGGAATCCGAAAACAGTATGATCTCTCCCCTGGCATGAGATACACCCACGTTTAACGCTCTGGGTTTTCCACCTCTCTCCGGTAATTTGATCAGCTTCACCCTGGGATCGGGGAATCGCTGGACTATGATATCGGTATCATCCGTAGAGCCATCTGACACCACGATCACCTCCAGCTTGTCCTTCGGATATTCCTGGTCCAAAAGGTTTCTCAGCTTCGCCCCTATCACCTTCTCCTCGTTGTATGCCGATATGATAACCGACACAAGCGGATGTCGATTATAGGATTTCCTCGGAAGAGCGGTTTTAAAGCGCGATAGCACGAGCAACGTTAAGGGATATCCGAAGTAGGTGTAGATGATGAAAAAGATAGACATCCAAAACGCCAGTTCTGCTATCTTCACGGCTTCACCCCATCCAATAATTTTCGTCTCAACCTTACATACGATTTATTCCCCAGCACCTTTTTCGCTGCATTGAGCAGAACATACCTGGTTTTGCAGCGTAATTCAGTAAATTTATCGCCTTCCACGATCCTCTGAAATTCCGACATATCCGTATTTCTCCTCACGATCCATCTTCTCAGCCTGTATAAATCCGTATCGGGGCCGTTGGTTCCTATCTCAGAGGTGCAGATAGCCTTATACCCGCACTCCATCGCTATCCTTTTCACGACCCTGCTGTATCGCCCGCCGGGGAGGGCCAGATATAGGACGGTTTCGCCCGTCATTTCCTCTATGATTTTCTTCGATTCCCGAAGCTCCCATCTTATCGCGTCGGGCGGTAGATCCGACAGGAACGGATGTGTCACCGTATGTGATTGGATCGACATACCCAGCTCTGCCATCTCCTTAATCTGCCTCCATCCCAGGGTTATCCCTACGTTTCGGACGGTGATGAAGAACGTAGCGTGAAATCCGTATCTCAAAAGCTCCGGCACTCCATACTCATAATCGCTCGAGTTGCCGTCATCGAACGTTATAATCACCGCCCTCTTGGGAAGGGGCTCTCCGGCGCATATATGGAGGACAAGTTCATCAAGCGAGATCACGTCATATCCCGACCTTGACAGATATTCCATCTGTCGCCTGAACTCCTTCAACTTAACCGAATAGATCAGCTTATCGCCGTCCACCTTCCCATCGCCCGGATCTATCGAATGGTAGAGCAACATCAAGGCCTCATTCATCTCGGCTTCTCCAGGATAACTGTGAATTTAATGGTTGCCAGCTCCTCTCTCGAGTAACCTCTGAATTCCCTGGCTACCCTCATGCTGGATAGAGCATTATATGAACGTTTATCCAACGTCCTATCGAGGCTGACGATCCTGAACCCCGTTTTCTCGAAGAGGTCCAGATAGTAAGGATAGCGAGCTCGATTGAGATATTTTATGCGGTTGTTCACGAATCTATCCCAAAACCAGCCGGGGTATCTGAGGAAGTTTATCGAGGTCGCCTTCGGATCGGAGGCAGCATATTCATCGTGAAGATTCACCCTATGGATCGACAACCCACCCGGTCTTGTTATCCTATATAATTCCTTCAGGACAGCGGGCAGGATACTCGGAGGGATATGCGCTAACACCAATCGGGATACCGTGACATCCCGGGAATCGGAGGCTACCGGCAGATCCGTTGTATCAGTCGGTGCCAGATAATAGATGCCCAGCGTCTCCATGATATCTTCAACCTTGGATCTCCCAAGAGCCCTTTCAAGTTTCCTCTCAGCATCTCGGAGTGAGAATCCGGATATTTCCGTTAGGATCACGAGATGTCTTCGCATTTCGGCCAATGTCCTGATGACTATCTCCGTTTTCAGGTGTTTAGCTATGTCGAAGGTTTCGCAACGTGCGCCTAAAAGGGATAGGGTTATCGGCAGTATCGGAACCCATCCCGTTCCTATCTCCACCACCTTGACGCCAGTTATCGTACCCTGCCTTCGCAGAATGGGGACGACGAAGGTTCTTACTATCTCCTCAAGCTTATCGGCAACAGAGATCTCCTTGAGCTCGCCATATCGCCTCTGCAATAAAAAATTCAGGGCGCATCCATAAGGCATTAATGAAAGGGATTTCTGGATTAGAACCTTCAGGTACCATCTGCCTTTCACCGTTTCGCTCCTCTAACAGGTGCTACAGAACTTATGAGCAACAAGTATGCCATCGGTGAAGCCGCTTATAACGCGATAGTTGGGGATCACCCTGTTGCAGAATAGGATCGATTCTTCACTCTATGGGAATTCAATTTCACAGGAACATGCCCGGAAACCGCTATATATATGGTTTCCCAAATGGTATGGTTATTGCTCAGATGCCGTATCAGCGTCGAGAAGAAGGAGATGATGACTCATGAGGCTGATAAGGCCGTATCTGCGAGCTATTAAAGGGGAGTTCAGCAGAAACATGATCGGAGATGTAGGCCCAGTTGAGGTGATCTTCTGCGTGGCGGACCATTTCGAGCCCAGGGTGGGACAAGTGTCGATGAAAGTCGAGAGGGAGAGGGTATCGAGATGGGTCAGGTGGTATCCCCGTTTTGCCGAAAGACATAAAGATTTCGATGGCCGTCCTCCGAGGCATACCTGGTTCTTCCCGCTGGATGAATACTTCTCGGAGCATCTGGAGAGACTGGCCGAGCTCTGCGCGGAGGGATATGGCGAGATAGAGCTCCATCTACATCACGACAGGGATAACCCCGTGGACCTGATGAGGAAGCTCAACCTTGCCAAGAAACTTTATATGTTTCAGGGCGGAATGGCTAGATCTCGATGGAGCGAACCGGTTCCCAAAAACGCCAGATACGCTTTCATTCACGGCAATTGGGCTTTGGACAACTCCTGGAACGGCAGATGGTGTGGGGTGAACTGCGAGTTGAAGGTTCTGAAACAAACCGGCTGTTATGCCGATTTCACCTATCCCTCAGCCCCTCATCCCACTCAGCCGAGAATGGTCAACGCCATCTACTGGGCCGAGGATGATCCGGAAGAACCGCGATCCCATGACAGAGGTGATCCGGTCAAGGTGGGCGGATACAGGAAGGGCGACCTGATGATCATCACAGGCCCCCTTAGGCTGAATTGGCACAGCAGAAGATGGGGCCTCCTGCCGAGGATCGAAAACTCAGATATAAGCTGGCATAATCCCCCAGATCCGCGGAGGGCAGATCTCTGGGTGAAAACCGGCATACAGGTTAAAGGAAGACCGGAATGGATCTTCATCAAGATTCACACACACGGAGCCACCGATCGAAATGCCAGGATGCTGCTCGACCCATATGGTCCGATGGACGAGATGCTCTCCTACATGGAGGAGAAATACAACGACGGCAAAAAATTCAGGCTTCATTACGTCACCGCAAGGGAGATGTATAACATCATAAGAGCCGCCGAGGCAGGACTGAGCGGCAACCCGGGAAGATATCGTGATTTCGAGCTTATATCGAACCTGGATCTGATCAGGGGGATACGATCATGAAGATCAGATCACAGATCATAACTGATCGGAGAGATCTCATCGATCTACGACCAAGATGGGAAAAACTGCAAAATGAAAGCGGATCAAGGTCTATCTCGACAACCTGGACCTGGATGTGGACGTGGTGGGAGGTGTTCGGCGAGGAAGGCGAGCTGTTCGTCATCCTCATCTACGGTGGTGATGAGCTCATAGGCATAGCACCGCTCTGGCGCAGAAGGATAAAGCGGTTCGGCCTGATCCCCATGCTCCAGATCAGATTGCTTGCCACCGGCGAGAGGGAAAGCGATGAGATCTGTTCGGACTACCTGGATTTCATCCTTCGCCGAGGTCGTGAGGAGGAAGCGATCGAAGGGATATTCGACGCCCTCCAGGGCGAGAGGTGGGATGAGATCGTGATCGAGTCCCTGGAAGCTCGCTCCGGAACGGTCGGGCTGTTGAAGCGGATCGCCTCCGATAGGGGATTTAAGATACAGGAGCTCGGACGGATACCCAGTTTCTGTGTGGAACTTCCCGAAAGTTGGGAAAGCTATCTGGCTCAATTGAGCCAGTCCTTCCGCAAGAAGATCAGACGGAACAGAAGAGATTTGGCGAAAGCACATTTCAGATCGGTTAAGACTCATTCAGAACTGGAGGCGGCCTTCGGCAGGTTAATCGAACTTCACCAGGAGAGAATGAGGTCCCTGGGAAGACCAGGGGTCTTCTCAAGCGAGAGGTTTACCAGATTTCACAGGCTCATCTCGCGCAGGCTCTTGGACGAGGGAAAGCTCTACATGACGAGCCTGGATCTCGAGGGTGAGACGATAGCAATCAACTACGGATTCAGGGAGGGTGATGCCCTTTACATATATCAATCCGGAATCCGATCTCTGGAGACCAACAGGATATCACCGGGAATAGCTTTGGAGAGCCTCTGCATCGAGGATGCGATCCGATCCGGCCTGCGAAGATATGACCTCATGCGAGGGGATGAGGAGTATAAGCTTCACTGGAGGCCGGTCAAACGGGAGATGGTGAGGCTCAAAATCCGAAGGGGAAGGTGATGGGATGAGGGTCAAAGTAGTTAAGGATGAAAGCGAATTCATGCGGATGAAACCGATATGGGATGCGCTCCTTGAAAGGTGTCCCGATAGCATGATCTACCTGACACATGAATGGATGCAGGCCTATTGGGGGGCGATCGATCTCGAGAAAGAAAGGAGGATGTTGATTCTAACGGTTTATGATGGTAATAGGCCGATAGCTATCGCCCCTTTTGTGGTCCTAAGGGAACGTAGGCTTGGTCGAAAATGCAGGGTCATCCGCTTTCTGGGATATGACGGAATGCGATCTCATCTGATCCTGACCGAAAAACTCGCTGAGGCCATCAACGCGGTGCTGGATTTTCTACATCACAACCGGCATATCTGGGATCTGGCCGTGCTCAACAACCTGCCGCTAGATTCACCGAACACCGATCTGTTGATAGATAAACTGTGGGAAAGCGAATTTCGATTCGGATATACCATAAGCCGGCTCTCACCGTATATCCCCCTGACAGGGGATTGGAATTCGTATCTAGCCTCAAGGAGCAGGTCGCTTAGAAAGGAGATAAAATACAAAAGGCGGAGGGCCGAAAGGGAATATCGGGTCGAGCTGAAAAGGATCACCCGAACCGAAAATGTTGACCTGCTGATGGATAAAATCGTGGAGGTGGACGCCAGGAGCTGGAGATATAAGACCGGGGCGGCGATAATCCTGAATCCTGATGTGAGAAAGGCCCTCTATCGATTGACCCGTTTGGCGAACGAGCGTGGATGGCTTTACGTGGGACTGTTGGAGTTCGACGGACGGCCGATCGCCTTTGAATACAAACTCGCATACAACGGGACCGTCTACGGGTTGAGGATCGGATATGATGAGGAATACAGGAGATATTCCCCGGGACTGATACTCAGGAGCTTTATGTTGCAGACCGCTTTCCAGGATGGGATGAGCGAGTTCGATCTGGCCGGCCATAATGAGGAGTATAAGGCGAGATGGACGAGTCAAATCCGAGAGCATATAGATCTGACCCTATACAACAGGACTTCGCCTTTCTTCATCCTCTATTCGGTGCCTGTTTTGAGAAGAATTAAGCCGTTGAAGAAGATCAAAGATAACCTGCTCAGGGTTAGAAAGCTATGGAAAAGTTAGAGTCTAAGACCGTAAAAGGCCTCATCTGGGGCGCTGGCGCCCAGATCTTCATATATTCCTTCCAGTTCGCCGTTACCGCTTTGCTGGCGAGGATACTTGCGCCTGAGGATTTCGGATCCGTGGGGATAATCGCCGTCCTGCTGGAGTTCAACGTGATAATCGGTGGGCTGGGCTTGACCACGGCGCTGGTGCAGCGCAGGGATCTAAACCGAGATCATCTGCATACGGCCTTCTGGTCACAGCTCGGGATGAACTTGGCCCTCTACGTCGCGGCGGTGTTCCTCTCCTCCAGAATCGCCTCCTACTACGGCAACCCGATCCTGAGGAACCTGATGCTCATCCTGGCGTTTAACGTCATCCTTGAGGGATTGACCTTCATTCCCAGATCGCTTCTCTATCGTTCGATGAGATTTAAGGAGCTCTCCCTGATGAGGGGAACATCGGAGGTGATATCAGGGATCTCCGCCCTCGCTCTTGCCTTCGGCGGAGCTGGGATCTGGTCGCTTGTAGGCAGAGGGATGATCGGTAGGGCATCACATGTGGTGATGCTGTGGTATAAAGTGACATTGCGACCGAGGCTGAGGTTCAGTCTTAAGGCTTTCAGGGAGCTCTCCCCCTTCGGGATGAAGGTGATGGGATCAGACCTGCTGGAGTTCATATCCTCGAACGGGGATTATCTGATCGTGGGTAAGATGTTAGGCGTACACGCTCTGGGGATATACACGCTGGCCTATAAGCTGATATCCTTCCCCCTGGAGAGGATAGCCTCGATCATCGTGCTCACGCTCCCCGCTTTCTCCGCCATTCGGGATCAACGTGAAAGGTTACGTTCGTGGTATCTGAAGACAACACAGGTGACCGCCTCGGTCGTAACCCCTCTGATCGCTGGTTTGTTCATCCTGGCACCGGAGCTGGTCAGAACGGTGTGGGGAGCGAAATGGTCGGAGGCGATAACGCCGATCAGGCTGCTCTCGATAGCGGGATTGGCGCTCGTGATGGAGAAAACACCCAGGACAGTTCTGATAGCCATAGGTAAACCCGGGTTGATCCTCTGCTTCGATGCCGCTAAAAGCCTTATCCTGGGATTCGGCCTGATATTCGCAGCCAGATACGGTATCCTGGGAATATCAGCCGCCGTGGCCGTAACCGTCACCACCGTAAGCCTGGCAGTGCAGATCATAGCGGCCGGCAAACTCGAAATCGAACACACATCGATCCTTAAAACCCTGTTTCCCGTAATGATATCCCTGTTCGCCATGGCCGGAGGGGTGATAACGTATAGATCGATAATCGTCAGGATATGGGACAGTGATCCTATGCTTCTTATAGGTGGAACCCTTGTAGGAGCGGTGATATATCTATCCGCGCTTAACTTCAGCGAAGGACGGATTCTGAACGAGGCGATATCGCTTCTGAGGAATAGAAACGGCTCGGAGGATGGAGATGAAAGTTAAGGAGATAAGAAACTTCGACGAATTTAAGAGAGTTAAACCGATGTGGGATCAAATGCTGGAGGATTCCCCAAACGATATGTTCTTCCTGAAGCATGAGTGGTTGAAGCTCTGGTGGAAACACTTCGGCCGCGACAAAGAACTGCTGGTTTTAACGGTATGGGATTCAAACGAGCCGATCGCCGCCGCTCCGTTCTACATCGCCGATGAGAGGATCTATGGGCTGAGGTGCAGAACGGTCAGGATAATCGGAAGCGACATCGCCCTGCGCTCCGATTTTCTCCTGTTGAAGAGACCCGAAGAAGCGCTAAGGGCTATCATAAAACATATGATGAAAATCAAGAATGAATGGGATCTGATCCGTCTGGATGATCTCCCCGCTGACTCGATCACCATTCATCCGATCGAGAGAGCCCTCAGGGGGACAGGGACAATCTATGATATCATATCCGGCGCTCTCTCGCCATATCTCCTGATCGAGGGAAGCTGGGAGGAATACTGGCGAGCAAGGGGTAAATCCCTCCGAAAGGAGATACGGCTCAGGTTAAACCGAGCCTCTAAAAACCATTATCTGCATCGCCTCCACTACCGAAGCGGAGGCAACGTGGAATGGCTGATGGGAAAGGTCCTCGAGATAGAAAGCAAAAGCTGGAAATACAAAAGCGGGACCTCGATCCTCTCAAATCCCGATGAGACGAGGTTCTTCCTGGATCTCGCACGATTGGCGGATAGGAGAGGATGGCTTCATCTGAACATGATCGAACTGGATGGACATCCGGCGGCATATCAGTTCAATATAATCTATAAAAAGACCATCCTCGGTTTGAAAACGAGCTTCAACCTGAATTTCGGTAAACTCTCCCCCGGCAAGCTGATACTGTATGATCTGATCAGATTTGCCTTCGAAGAGGGGATATCTGAGGTGGACTTCGGCGGGCAGGCGGAGAGCTATAAGATGAGATGGACTAACAGAGTAAGAGAACATAGAAACCTTGTTATATTTAACGTAGCCTCACCCTTTATCCTTCTATACCTCAAACCGCTTTTGAGAAAGATCGGTCCTCTCAGATGGGTGAAGGGGAAGTTCGAGTTGATGGCGAGGAGGAGAAAAGATGACTGATGAGGAAAGGATAAGGTTTGAAATGTGGCGCCATGAATGGGAGGAAAGGGCGCTTATCGGAGATTGGATAGCCGCCCATGGGTATAGGTTCTCCGACGGATACTCCCCCGAACAGGTATACGGATATATGGTTAAGGATGTGATCGATAAGCTGAAGGTGAGTGAGGGAGATAACGTCCTTGAGGTCGGCTGTGCCACCGGGAGACTCTCATTTGAGATATCAAAAGTCGCTCACAGCGTGGTGGGCATTGATTTCTCCGAGCGGATGATCCGCCGCGCCGTAGAGACATACGGGGAAAAGGGGTTGAAATTCTACGTGGCGGAGGCTGCCGCTCTGCCCTTTCCCGATGAATCCTTCGATAGGGTCCTCTGCTATAGCGTATTCCACGATTTCCCCTCCCGAAACTATGGCGCCAGAGCCCTTTCAGAGCTCCTCAGGGTGTGTAAGCCCGGCGGGGTAATCCTTATAGGGGATATCCCAACTCTGGAGACCTGGAGGTATGACACCCAGGACCTCGATCCTCTCCGCAGGTTCAAAGCCAGGCTCGGGCTCATTCCATCTCTGCGCAGGCCGTATGACCTGATTAAATACGGACTCCTGAAACGACGAAGAAAAGGCGTCTCATGGGTTTATTACAGCAGATCCTTTCTCGCTAGAAAGCTAAATGGGAAAGTTCGCGGATTCGAGTTTCTCGATCAGACCATACCGGGGAAGGATTATCACCGAATAGATCTGAGGATAAGGAGGTAAAGGTAAAGTGCTTTCTGCAGCCATAGATTCGGTGAAAATCCACATCAAAGGTAACTCCGTAACGAGGCGACTGGCGGCTCTCCTGCATCTGATCAGACCACACCAGTGGGTGAAAAACGGGTTCCTCCTGGGGCCGCTTCTGTTCTCGGGATCGCTTGCTAATCCCTCCGCCGTCATAAGAACTATGGAGGCTTTCCTCTGTTTCTGCCTCCTCTCAAGCGGCGTCTACGTGTTGAATGACTTGATCGATGTTAACGAGGACAGGATACACCCTGCCAAGAGGAAGAGGCCGATCGCCTCCGGACAGATTCCGATCTGGGGAGCGATCCTCCTATCGATCGGCCTGATGGTCCTCTCCATCTCTTGGGCGTTCAGCATCGGCACGGGTTTCGGCCTGATCGCCGCCTCATATCTGACGATCAACGTGTTCTACACCTTCAAGCTCAAGCATGTGGTTATATTGGACGTGTTCTCAATAGCGGCGGGGTTTATCCTGAGGGTCTTAGGAGGAGCAATGGTCATATCGGTTATGCCCTCACATTGGATACTGATCTGCACGGGCTTGCTGGCGCTGTTTCTGGGATTTTCCAAAAGACGACATGAGATCATGAACCTCGAGGACGCCGCATCTCATAGGGCCGTGCTCTCCGAGTACAATCCGTATTATCTGGATCAGATGCTGCTGGTGATCGGAGGAGCGACTATAATCGCCTATGTGCTCTACACCATCAGTCCTCAAACGATAGCTCATGTCGGCGATAGGAGATTGCTGTTGACGGTTCCCTTCGTCCTCTACGGGCTTTTCAGATATCAGTATCTGGTATATCACCGGGGCGATAGAGGCGACCCCACCCTGAACCTGTTGAGCGACAGGCCTATTCTGACCGATATTTTCCTCTGGGCGCTCACGGCTATCGGGGCGATATACCTATTTTAGTCACCCATATTATCGCTAAGCATAGTAGAGACCCGATCCGTGTGGAAGGAGCGAGGAGCTAAGAACGAGGATTTCTATCTCCTCCTCGTGGTTAGCAGCTTTACAAGGTGCCGAAGAAATGAGATGGAAGATCGGAGTGCTCATCTTTATATCAGCTCTGGTGATAAGGATACCGATCGCCTTTTTAG
The DNA here is from genome assembly GCA_021162805.1 of Candidatus Poribacteria bacterium. NCBI lineage: Bacteria > Candidatus Poribacteria > Candidatus Poribacteria bacterium. The sequence goes on along the minus strand of JAGGXZ010000062.1, from coordinate 3,240 downwards.
GCGAGGATAGACTATGGAACGATGAGATCGACTATGACCGTATAGCGACTAATCTGCTGAAATATCACCAGTTCACCGAATATCCAGGATGTCCCTACTCATACCGTCCCCCAGGATATCCCTTCTTCCTGGCAGCTATATATGCGGTTTTTGGAATCGGAAACCATATGGCCGTGAGGCTCTTTCAGGCGTTGATCGGAGCGGTAGCCGCTCTGCTGCTGTATCTGCTGGGGGGGGAGATAAAGGGAGAGAAGGCTGGGACTATCGGCGGTCTGATATGGGCTTTCTACCCGACGGCTGTAGCCTATACGGGCTATCTCTATTCTGAGACGGTCTTCATGGCGTTGTTCCTGGGCTTTTTATACCTTATGGCTGTTGGGATGAAGATGAGAGGACGGAAGGGAATCCTCCTCTTTGCTGGAAGCGGTCTGCTTTACGGTATGGCAATGCTAACTAGGGAAGTGCTCCTGGCCTTCATTCCGCTTTTCCTGGTCTGGCTGATATGGCAGGTTCCACATAGGGGAAAGGCTGGGATCATCCGATTGATCGCCTTCATGGTGATGGTGATGGTGGTGCTTTTGCCGTGGACGGCCAGGAACTACTCGGTCCACGGTCATCTCATCCTTATAAGCACAAACGGCGGATGTAACTTCTACTACGGCAACAATCCCGAAACCCCGCTTCAGCACTCATGGAAGTTTTCCGGGATGAACGATCTGAAGATCAAATCCCAGCTCTTCAGGTTAGCCGGAGATGATCCGGTTTTGAGGAACAAGCTCGGATATAAGCTGGCATTGGGATATATCCTTCGTCGACCCGACCTCTTCCTTGTAAGATTCGTCGGTAAGATCATGGACATGTGGGAGATAGACAGGGTCCCTGTGGGGAGGATAAAGAACGGGTATTATCCCTGGATGGACAGATTCGCGAGGACGGGGTTCATCGGCCTTGTGGGCGTATACTATATCATGACGGTTTCGCTCGGTGCGATCGGTTTTATGAGATCTTCCAGGGACAGATGGTGGTGGCTTACCTTAACCTTTCTGGTGGGATTTTCCCTGATATTGGCACTGGTCTACGGGCATACCAGATATAGGATGCCGCTTATGCCGTTCATGGCGGTTTACGCCTCGATGGGAATCAACCGCCCGCCCAAAAAAGGCGAGCTCATACCGCTTATCTGTCTCCTTCTCATCTGGATACGCCAGGTTACGCTTGATATCCTGATCCCATAACCATTTGGTTACCCAAAAATTTCCGATAAGGACCATTATGTTAACCAAAACCGCCCGGCAGCGAGAATTGAGGTCGGTCAAAGCTGATTCCATTCCTCCGGGGTAATATCTATCTCACGGAGAATGGCTCGGATCAAACCCACACTAACATCCTTACCTTTATGCATAGGTATCGGAATGATCTTGCCTTTTTCAGGGTGAACCATTCGGATATGACGTCCGCTTTCCTCAGCTTACGGATCACTTGGATCGGTTTAAGGGGCGATAGCTTCGACATCTCGTTCCTCGATGGACACACCTTCTAAGACGGGGATCTCCATTCCGAGCTGTAAGGCTAAAAGGACGTTCCCTTCGATAACGTCCCGTAGATTCTCACGAGCTTCCTCAAAAGTATCTCCCTGGGCAAAAAATCCAGAAGCCCCCGGTACTTTGGCGATTATCACACCATTCTCGTCACGTTCATATTCGGCCAGCTCAAGCGCTTTCTCTATATAATGGCTTAGCGCGAAGAGCTTCACCTTCCTTTTTCTTTCCCCAGTCCCCATGATATCTCCTCCTTGCGAAAAACGACCCTCTGAGAGCTTCTCTGAGCCGTTCTTTCGGACGGGCCTGATACATGAGCCACCTTCGACCCTTTCAAGCGCTCAGAAAACCTCTCAGGAGGTCGGGTGGAAAATCCGTGGGGTTAGCTCGGCGAAAGATGGCAAGGCGATAGCTAAGAGCAAAGCTACGATCAAATTCGCCGTCATTAGAACGTTTAACGTTCCAACGTTCAACGTTTTAACGTTTTCCAATCGGCTTCGCCGTCATTTTGAATGACTACAAATGACTATCAATGACAACAAATGACGATAAATGACCTATAGTATAGGCGGCGGACAGCCGACTGCGGGCGTTACAGTTCGGAAAGGGGGATCACCCAGGGGATATCGGATGCCCTCTCATACAGTTTCTCATCCGCCGTTATGAGCTTACAATCGAGCTTATGGGCGAGGGCGATGAAGTATGAGTCGTAGACCGTCAGCTCCCTTTCATAGGCTATCTCGACGGCCTCGGCGCAGAGGTCGGGATCGATGGGGAGGATATCGATATGCATCAGCGACAGGCTCTCCAGCGCCGTCTTCACCTTCTCCTCGTCGAAGCCCGGCTTAAACCTCAGCACGTTCGCCACCTCGCAGAGCATCAGGCTCGGGGCGGTGAGGATACATCTCTCCTCCATGTGGTCGTATCGGAGTTTCAGCGCCTTTTCGATGTCGGGATCATCGGTCTGGGAGAACCATTTTATCACGACGGATGAATCGAGCACGTATCGGTCGGTCATCCTCTTCCCTCCCTCTGTCTTCTGAGCTCCTCGATTCCGTTCCAGGGGGGCGTCTGTTTTCGGAGCTGGTCCTGGATGGCTATGGCCCTTTGGATCTCCCTTCGTTTCCTCTCCTTCTCCTTTATCCGTATGTAACTGTCCAGCGCCCGCCTTATGAACTCCGCCCTGCTTATGCCCTCCTCCCTGGACATCTCGGATATCCTCTCTATCAGCTCCTCGCTCAGGAGTATGTTCATCGGTTTAGCCATCGCCTTTCACCTCGTTTCTTTCACCCTCCTTGTATCCTGTATCCCGTATCTTGTATCTTGCATCCTACATCTCACATCTTATATCCCATCCATACCACCAGATCCTCCCCATCGGGTTCATATCTATCTTATACGATAGAAATCTTTTAGGTCTTTCGGGGTTAGGTCAAAATCATATATTGCCTCAAAAAACCCTCCACCTCTTGCTGGAAGTCTTTCTTTATTTACATCCGAGAAAAACCACTCTAAATCTCCACTTACCCAACCAGGTTCAAAATATATTGCATAATTCCCTGGTCTTCTGTAGTAGAACTGATATTTCCCACAATGTACACGATCATAGGGATCATAAGCGCTGAGGAGCACCACAAAGATGAAAATGCTCCCTGAAGAAGAAACTGACATCAACCTCCCTCCTCACACGGATCTTGATCTG
>JAGGXZ010000061.1 GCA_021162805.1 Candidatus Poribacteria bacterium | reverse complement strand
GCCGATTATCAGGCGTATAAGGTGACGGACGTGCTTTTGAGGTTCAACTACAGGTTCCTCTCCGCCGAGGGCAGGCCGGCCGAACACAGGGCGGAGATGGAAGCGGTCGCCGAGCTATGAGGGATGAACTCCCTCAAAACGTGTCTTTGTCGAAAGCCCTCGAATGTGACGGATCACGCCCCTCCTCCTACGTCCCAGAACCGCGGATCTCTGTCAGATGCAAATGCTATCCATCTGCCATCCGGTGACCAGGATGGGGAGGCGTCTCTAGCTTTCAGGTTTGTGAGATTTCGCAAATCTCCCCTCTCCAAATCCAACACGAAGATGTCGGGCAATCCCCCCACCTCCGCCGCAAAAGCGATCTTCTTCCCATTAAGTTCCATCGTGTAGATGTTCATGCACTCCTTTTGCACCCTGAGAGCGTGGAAAGCTACGGTAGGCCTGGACGGCTGCGCGAGGATGGAAAGCGCAGCCGTAAATAACAATAAAGATCCTCCTGCGAGGATTAAGAGAAGGAAAGATCGGTGTGGCATAGCATCATGGAGAACTCTTCATAACCCCCCAAAGCGTTTTTTTCAATCTTACAGCCTTCACACCCACAACCCCTCCGAACATATCAGGATGTCTTATCAGGAACCCCCTCTTATGATAGATCATCCTGAATCCCCTCCCATCCCTGCCGATCATGCATAAATCCTGTCCTCCTTCCTCATCCCCCACCGGCACATGTCCCAGGGCAAATAATATATGCTGACCATCACTCGACCATGAAGGATAACAAGCCGTGTAGACGGGATACCTATCTTTAAAATCCGTCACCCTCCTCCGACTACCTCCGTTTGTATCCATGAGATAGATGTCTATATTTGAATGTGTATGGGCAAGGTCACCCTGAACCGTGAAGGCTATCTGTGTTCCATCTGGTGACCATGAGGGTTCACCTTCCGTCAAGCCTCTGGTTTGAGTTATGTTTCTGAGGTTCCCTCCTTCGGAGTCCATTATGTATATGTCACGCGACCTTGCTCCTCCCGGGTCCCAAAACCGTGGGTCTCTATCGGATTCGAAAGCTATCCATCTCCCATCGGGCGACCATGAGGGTGATGTATCCTCTCCTAGATCACAAGTTAGATTTCGAACCTTACCTGTTTGAAGATCCAGAACATAGATGTCCTTATTGAGCCCCCCTACTCCAAGGGCGGCAAAAGCGATCTTCTTCCCATCAGGAGACCAATCTGGATCTTGGGGGAGGGAGGTTCCCGTGTTTAACCTTTGATAATCACTTCCATCCCAATTCATGATGGCGAGATCCCAACCTGAGTAGAAAGCGATCTTCCTCCCATCAGGTGACCAATCAGGACGGGCATCATGCCATGGGTTGTTAGTCAGTTGTTTGATCTCTTCCCCCCTGAGATCCATAGTGTAGATATTCCAGAATTTCTCTCTCTTCCAATTGAGGCCCTGAAAAACGATCCTCGGTTCAGGAGGCTGTGCCGATATCAAGATGGTCACACCGAGCAATAACAACAATCCCTCTATCAGGATCAGAGAGATGGGAGATGGTCTCCCCCGTGCCATATCGATCCCCCCTTTTATCAATCCGTAGAAGAGATGTATCCCCTCCGGGATGGCTTTCATGGTTGACAGTAATCCCATTGGGCAGCCGTGCAGGCTTTTGTGCATGCAACGAAACTACCAAAAGCACATCAGCGGGAGAAATTGTTAGACATGCTTGACCAACACTTTCCAGGGATAGCTTATGGACAATAGTGATCTGTAGCAGCTGTGCATGCGCTTGCGCACACGACTCCTACAACAGGGAAATCGCACCAGCGACGACGGCAATATATCTCAATGCCAAGTGGGTCATTGCAATCTTCGTCAAAACTGCATGTCACACAGTTGGGATCTCCCTGGATAGCCTGTGCTGTTCCAACGTTCATAAGCAGAGTCGCAAGAGCAGATGTGGCCAGAATGGCCCCCATCCGAGCCGCCTTCTGGGCGTCTGTCTCCCCAGACTCGCTGAGGATGAACTCTCTCAGACGCGCTTTGCTCGAAAGCCCCCGAATGTGACGGATCATACCTAAATCACCTCCTTCACCTGAGATTTATTCACATAATCCTCCCCTTCTCTTTCCCAGAATCCCCCATATCGATACTCTTTTCCCGTTCAGAAGGAGAGTAGGAGAAGCTCTTATGTCCAATTCCTCGGTCCTTTTCATGTTCTCTTCAAACCATTTCAAGCCATCCCCGCTTTCTATAGTTCTGTTCACCTTACCGACGTCTATCCCCACTTTCACAGCGCACTTTGTCCATGAAGCTTTCAAATCCTTCGCTCTACAGAGAAGGTAGTCGAAGAACTTATCGGGATAAAGCTCCTGCATTACAACTTGTCTTATATCCTCCATCAGCTCAGCCTCGCCGTGCATGCTCTTGAAGGGAATTTCCTCCTTTTTTGACTCGGCTTTTTCGGCTATGAAGTATATCTTGAAATCTATTTTATCCCTGTATTCCCTCACTTTGGGGATCAGCTCCCTCTCAGCAGCTACCCCAAAAGGGCAAAAACTCATGACAAACAGTTCAAGCTTAGGTTTTAACGTCCCACGAGCATGCTGGGCGATAAGCTGGTCAAAACTTACAATCTTCTGGGAATGATCGACCTCTTTCCAAAGCAGTTTTTCCAACCGGTCAAATCCCGGGGAATGCTCCGGGGTATGGCAACGTGTACACACATTAGGCCTGACTTTACCTTTGATATTCTCCTTTGTCGGATTAAAGGAGTGTTTCCTTCCAGGCCCATGACATGATTCGCATCCCACCCCCGCCAGCTTTTTACTCCTTTCGTCTCCTATTTGGTACCCTGTCTCGTATCCGAAGCCGGTTGTATGGCAGATAACGCAATCGGGATAAAAATACCTGTTCTTCCTGAGAAGCGTTCTGTATGCGCCTGCATGGGGCGTCTGTGACCATTGATCGTATTCATCGGTGTGACATGAACGACACTCCTCTGAGCCGATATATCTGTTGCCGTTAAGTGATAGGAGCTTTCCTTCTCTCTGATATCTCTTGTTTCGTGCTACTGTCTTGTAAAATTGATTCAGGATAGCTCTTATCTCCTGATCATCCGGCACATCATCTCCCAGCAGTATACTCCCTGAGAAGGTTTTCATTGAAGGCAGTTTCATGGCCAGAAATCCAAGCCTCTCACCTTTAGGGCTTGAGAAGAGAAGATATGTCTCATCAATCTTTTCCTGATCGCCGCGCTCGCTTGAAATGATATAATCTATCCCCTTCACCTCCTCAGCAACCTTCCGGATTTCCAAGACAGGCAGGTTGGAGAGGAGCAGGACTATATCCGCCTTCTTCCTGAGCCTAGATAGCTCCCCCTGGAGTGAGGTTATCAACACCTCCTCTGAATACGCACCTTCAGGTTTTGAGAGCCCTAAAATGCCAATCTGAACCCCTCCAACCCGTTTGATTAAAGATGGAACAATCCCTGTCGTATGAACGTTCGCTGATATGAGTGTGATGGAGGATTTAGATAAAAGATCTATCTCATCACCCTCCGGGCAGATAGCGTCATATCCCATCTTCCTCATGCATTCGAGATAGACCTTTGTCCGTAATCTGTCCAGTGGTTCATCTCCTTGGAGTATCCCTCCGGCGTCTACCAACAGGATGGGGGTTTTCTTCCTTAATCTTTTGATAACGGTTGCTCTTCTGGCAACTCCTCCTGATTGACCTTCAAAGCACCCACATGTTTCCAGATACCCTTTGGTGTTCCCCGTGAAAAGTATTATAAGGGAAGGGTTCTCGGTTTCGAAGAGTTTCAAGGCATCTTTCAACTCCATCCCTTCCTGCTTTACGGCCTCTTTCCTTATCTCCTCGATCTTTTTCAGACGTCTTCTCTCGCTCCATTTGGGGTAGAGTATAGGTGAAACCAGAGCTAGGGATAGGATGAAGGATAAAAGCAGCATGTATCTCCTCTTTATCCTCATTTCTCACCTCTGTTTGAGCGCATATATTTCAGAACCGTTTGAATCTCATTTGAGGAGAACTCCCTCTCCATGGTCAGTTTCAAAGCTGATTCGAAGCTTACATTCGATAAATCGGGAAGCAGGAAAGCCGCCACTTCGATCGCTCCCCTGCTTTTTACGTAATGATACTTGAACACCGGATTCACGTTCACATAACGAAGCTTCTGATCAAACCGGTTGCCGTGACACTTGTGGAAAACCTGTACGAGAGTTCGAGCTGACTCCATCCACGAGAGGGATATGGGCTCTCTTTTTACCCTCTCCTCCTTGAGATAGGAAACAAGGACATCCGAGAGGTTACCGGCTGTGGCATACGATTCGAGGAAAGTCAAATGAGGCAATGCATCTCTTTCACCGATAAGCCCGTGAAACTCGCCTAAAACGACGCAAAAACATCCGGCATTCAACGCCATCAGAAGGGGCAGAACAGGGATGCCAGGGGCGTTTTGGTAGATGAAAGCATCCATCCGGGAGAGGAAAGCGTTTAAAACCATCAGATCATGATGGGAGGTCAAATCTAACCATAAGAGATTCTGCAATCGGTCTCCGATAAACGGCCTTGTGAGGGGATGAAGGCTGATAAAAGTCCAGTTTTGATGGTTTAAACAAAGGGCAGGTAAAATCGAAATCTCCTCTGGCTTGGAAAGCTCCAAGCTCATCCCTACCAGCTTCTCCCCCACCACTTTGTGTGGGAATCGGGCCTGAAGCTCCCTCCGGAAGGAATCCTTATCCAGATTCGGAGGTGCGGGTAAATTATCCGTCCCTGGCAGGATAAGGGTGAATGGGGGCACCTCCTCGACGACATCCCGTAAGAAGGATAGAATCCAGGGAGCATCCCCGGTGATCGCATCGAACTCCCGCATAACGGAGGCATGCTGAATTGAGACGTTAACGCTCGTCCTCCATGATAAGGTTTCGTTCTGGATATAGGAGACCACCGGGAGATCCACATGTCGATACCACATCAGATCCATAGTGGATAGAGGGGAGAGCAAAAGCACACCATCACAGTCTGACGGAACGGCTTGAAGGATACACCGCATCGACCATTCGCTAACCGGGACTCTTTCCACCCCTTCAGATGGGAATAAAGTCTCCTCGCCCAGATCACCTGAAAGCTTAGGGAGGATGAGAGAGACGTCGGCATATTTTGTTAAGGCGGTTAGTAAGTTGTAATGGACCCAGCGGGTTATGAAACCTGTCTGAGGTTTGAACAGAAGGAAGTTCGGGCTGACACATAGATGGAGTCGTTTAGAGGAGATGGTGGACCGGGTCTCGTTCACGCTTGAAAACAGATATCCCCGCATGTCAAGAGCTTCGAGTAACAGAAAAATCCTCTCCAGATAACCCCTGTCGAAGGTATCCCTTAATTTCTCCAGAATCTCCTTCCTGGTATGGGATTCACATAGATGCAGGATCTGCCGCATCGGTTCTGGAGCTGGCAAAACGATCCCTTCATCTAAATCGGCGATGTACCACTGATTTTCAAACTGGAACTCGTGAAGACGATGGAGACGTCTGGGCAAACCAAGGGCATCCATGGGTTCCTCCTCCGAATAGAACCTATACTGAGAGGGCTTGGAGAAACTGGCGAACCCGGCGAAGGAGGGTTTTCGCTTCCTCCCGGCCGCAAAACCGATACAGTATAACCTCAACCTCATGCCAGGTGTGGTGTTTCAACAGAGCCAAAGCCAGACCCTCCTCCACACTTTGAATATATGCCTCAAACATCAAGAGCCTCTTACGATCTTCGGTGATACCGGCTAGAATAGATTGATAATCCAAACTCCCATCGCTTTCGTGAAGGAAAGGCGTGAAGAAAACCGATACTTCAGGGCGTTGAGGGGAGGGATAACGAAGACGACGGTTAAGCTCATCGAAAAGCTCCACAAGCTCGCGAGCCGCTTTCTCCCATGTGAACCCTAAAGCCCTTCTGTGAGCCATCTCGCCCAGGCGAAGCCGTCTCTCCGGGTTATCCAATAACTCCCTGATCGCCTTTGCCATCTCCTCGGCTGAGACATAACCCGCTATGCTGCCCATCTCATCGGAGTAAGTCTCCGCCGGCACCAACACACCTGTATCCCCCACCACCTCCGGGATTCCGTCAAAACGAGATGCCACAACAGGTGTTCCACAGGCCATTGCCTCTAAGGCGACCATGCCGAACGTTTCCTCCCCCACTACGGACGGGAAACAATGGATATCAAAGGCGTTGAAGAACAGAGGTAGGTTTTCCCTGGGTTGCGGACCTGCATAAATGAAGTTGTCCGGCAGTGACACATGCTCATAGAACATGAGGGTGGGAGCAACGGCCACGAAGAGAGCATCGGGGATCATTCGGGCGATTTGCAGATAGGTTCCACCTCCCTTCTCCGGTTGTAACCTGGAGAGGAAGCCCACAATCGGCTTTTTCATAATACGTTCATCTCCGAGCATCTGAGCTACTTTGCGTTTCGCCTTCCTCTTGTCCATTGGACGAAACAGCTCATGGTCCACCCCGTAGTGGGAGACGTAAAAGCAACCCTCATCCATCAGGTATTGAGCATAAAACGATTTAACGGAGTTAGTGGGAACCACGAAAGCGTCGCAGTCTCTCAAAGCGCTATACCAGAGGAAAACCTGATTTATTAGAAGGCCGCTATGTCCCCTTAGGGCGTAAAGAGGAACTACCACAGGAACAGGAAGAAAACGCAAAAAGGGAATCATAAAAGTGTCACGGGTGGATTGGAGAAGAATACCTCGATAATCCTCATTCAACAAATGTGCGATGAAGGCGGGGTCCTCCGGGTAAAAAGGGACAGCGTAGATACCCTCATCAAGAGTTTCGCTTTTCCCCCTGCAGATATCTACATCGACGTAATACTTTCCCAAAGCCTTGATAAGGTAATGTAAGGCAATTAGAAGTCCCCCGGTTCCATATCGAATATTTGCAACAAACGTCTGAGGATTAGGGCATAAATAGCGAGGGCGTTCTTTAGAGCGAGTTATTTCAAATTCTTTCCTATCTCTTTCAAACTTCTTAAGATGCTCTAGAGCGGATCGAATTTCCTCTTCAGGATAAGAAGATTTGAGCTCCCTAATGACGGAGCCATCGCTGAGTCTATCATACCGCTTTAGAATTTGCCATGTCAATTCATCAATTTCCACCGCCTGGTATCGGATAAGATCGGCTAAGAAAAACCTGTTTTCCTGGCGAAAAAGATAGATATGCTGAAGCTGCTTTGAATACTGAGTTGATCTGCTCATGTTTTGCAGCCTCCACCCTTTATCTCATTTGTTGAACCATTTAAGCCAACCCCATATTGTTATCCATTTATCATAGAAAGAGACAGAAACAGTAGGATCAAACCATGATGAAGCCACATCATGCCAGGGATTATTGGTCAATCTGCGAACGTTTCGTCCATCTACATCCATCACGTAGATCTCATCTTGTCCACCTTCCAGTCGTGTGAAGGCGATCTGACGCCCATCGGGTGACCAAATGGGATATCTGTCAGGTAAAGGGTTATGAGTCAAATTATGTTGGTTCCTCCCGTTTACGTCCATTATGTAGATCTCAGCATTTCCACTCCGAGCCGAATGGAAAGCAATCTTTTCACCGTCAGGTGACCAAGCCGGGTGCCAACAATTTCCCTGATCAGCTAGCTTTCGGACAATTTCCCCGTCCATATCTATCACATAGATCGCCTCATGTTTATCTCGGTCAGACTGAAAGGCAATCTCTCTACCATCGGGTGACCATGTTGGGGATCTATCCCTCGCAGGATGTTTGGTGAGATTTCTGATATTCTTCCCATCCGCATCCATCACATAGATATCCTGATTACCATCCCGTGAGGAGACAAAAGCGATCTTTTTCCCATCAGGTGACCATGCTGGAGACCCATCATCCGCCGCGGGATCATCAGTTAGGTTCTTAGGTTCTCCCTCCCCCTCAGCATCCATCACGTAAATATCAAAGTTCCCACTGCGATTCGACGCAAAGGCGATCTTTTTCCCATCGGGCGACCAGGCCGGTTGCCAATCATCGGCGGGATGGTTAGTTAGTCTCTGGATATTCCCACCATCGGTGTCCATCAAGTAGATCTCGAAATTCCCATCCCGATTTGAGGTGAAAGCGATTTTCGCTCTCTTGGGCGGTTGTGATTGAACGGTTATCAATACCATTACACCGCTCAGAGAGAGGGCACTGCTCAATATCAGACACGTTAATCTCCCTCTAAACCTCATTTTCTCATCCCCGAATTACGGTAAGATATGGAAGCGTCTCCGAAGGGGATAAGTACATCCCCTTCGGAGGAGTACTTTCTCTTGAAGGGCTTAGGAATCGTCAGGTATGCAGGAATTTTCCTGAGACCACGTGCAGGCTTTGACACAATCGCAGGTCTCAAAACAGAATCGAGTGCGACAGAATGGGCCCGGTCCAGGAGATGTCCATGTGCAATCAGCATCGTCATTGCACTGAACGCATGTAGGATCGCAGCCTGCTCGCGCTGTTTCCACACTCATCAGCAGGGTGGCAAGAGCGGAGGTGGCCAGGATAGCACCAACTTGAGCTGCCTTCTGTGCGTTGGTCTCCCCAGACTCGCTCAGGATGAACTCCCTCAGACGCGCTTTGCTCGAAAGCCCCCGAATATGGCTGATCATGCCTAAATCACCTCCTTTCCCTTTATTTCCCGGAGGATAATCCCCTCCCAGAGAAAAACAAACTCCCCCACTTCTTTCAGTCTATCAAAGATATGCCTGTGTGTCCCATACCAAAGTTTCGGAATCTCCTCATCGTGAACCTTCCTCGTCTCCCAAAGCTCCAAAAGGGTGTAGCCGCTTCCAGGGGCAAAGTCATCCACTATCTCCACGCCGATGCAACCCCTAGCTCCTTTCAAAGCGGGAAGCCACTCCCTGATTAGAAACTCATAAAGTTCGGACTTCCTGACTCCCTCTTTCATCCGAAGGATATAGATAACCCTATACGGGTTCCCATCATAATTCTCCCAATCAGGTTCACTGAAGGGAGCATATGAGGATGAATCTTTCGTCCCGGTAACCCTTCTGAAAGCCCGTTTCAACCATTCCATTTTTGATCATCCCTCACCTGAGCAGAAAGGAATATATCGGCCCCCGACATATGACCGTCAGTAAGACACCCAGTGTGATAAAAGGGGCGAAGGCGATCGTTGCGGGTACCATCCCCGCCTTTTCTTCCGCGAGCGCCGAGTTTATCAGGGAAAGAATCAGCGGCCGCAAAAGAGCATAGATGCCAACATAGATGCCGATTAGGATGAAAAGAAGATGTTGAACTCCTCTTGGGACGGAAAAACCCATATAGATGAAGATAACAAGATATGCCAGGGTTCCTAAGAGGGGGACGAGAATTTCAACCCCCTTGGAGCGCGCCCAGAAGATGATCGCCTGATAAACCCCGATAGCCAGCAAAAATCTCACGAACGAGCCGGGGGCGATCGAAAGCCTAAGCTTCAAAGCTATTATCTCCACGATTACCGAAACGGCGATCCCCACCCCAACAAACCCGAAGAGGCCGAAAAGCCTTGTAAGAATAGCTTTTGGAGAAGTAACGGTTCGAATAACGCGTAACCTCTCCTCCCTATCCGTCTTAAAAAGGGCGTAGATGAACAGAACGACCAGATAAGGGATAAATACGTTAACGCCCAACACGATAGGGGCAAACATATAGCCCTTCGGCGATTTGAAAAGGAGAGGGGGCAAAGCGACACAAACAGCCCAGAACAGCTTCGCATCTCCAGGGGCAAAGAAGTTAAAAATGTAGGACAGATAGGCCAGGACAGCTCCGCCGAGCGTCACCGATATGAGATAGGAGAACGGAATCCAACCTTGAAGCCAGAAGATCACCTGCAGTATGAATCCGCAATAGAGCAACCCAAGGCTGCAGAAGTTCCTAATCCTCCGCTCCTTTAAATCGGTGATACTGGCATAAAGACAACAGCCG
>JAGGXZ010000060.1 GCA_021162805.1 Candidatus Poribacteria bacterium | reverse complement strand
TTAGTCAGATATAACAATATACCTCTTGCTCTGTTGCTATTGCTCTCCTCTAGCTGCTTGCGCTTCTCCTGACTAAGTTCTCCTTTCCCTCGCAGATCCTTCAAATCAGCATCTCTCCTAGGGTTAATTGCACAAACTAGCTTGGCATCCAGTATCCTCTCAACATCGTCATAATTTGCCTCCCCGTCATATCCTGCATCCCCTACCATGTAAAATTCCTCTGGTGAACCGACGCCCATACGATGGATAAGCTTTTGTAGGGATTTAAAAAATAACTTGACATAATTCTCCGGATCGCATATAATGAAAACAGCGAATGACCGCCGATGGAGGTGAGGCGAGATGCGAATTTTAACCTCCTTCTTACTTTGGTTTCTGCTCGTCGGAATCTCCTGGGCCGGAGTGTTGTTTGATGATTTTAAAGCCCCGAGGCTGGCGGAGGATATATGGTAGGTGAAGACCACAGGGAAAGCGAAAGCTGAGATCAGGGATGGAACCCTTGTGCTGTCATCGTTCGATGTCCCGGACAGCATCTTCCTCTTCTACAGGGAGCCGATAGGGAAGGGCGAGCCCATAACCGCTGAAGTCAGGATAGACCTCAATGCCAACCCGGATGACGGCTGGCTCGGATTCTTCCAGGATTTCCCGGGCGAATCGCATAACAATTCGATAATTAACACTATGAAGAACGTCGGGACGATGTTTTTCGTAGAAGGAGGTGGCAAATCTGTCCAGCCCAGGGGGGAGGACGGCAAAAGAGCATCTAACCTCCCGCTGGATAAGGGATTCCACACCTTTAAGATCGAGGTGACAAAGAACGAATACGAGATGTTCATAGACGGCAAAGAGGTTCTCAGCGGAAATCGGAACGATAAGGGTATACCAAAAGGGTCTTCTACATAACCCCTGACGGCTTTGACAACTTCTACGGAAACGCTACCTACACGGTGGACTGGGTGAAGCTGTCAGGGCCGGGGATATCCGACAGGACGGTGGGAGCGGACGTGAGCCCAAAGTTCGCCCTCGCCGTAACCTGGGGGGAGATAAAAACGAGATAAGGAGGTGTAACTGAGGTGAAGCTAATACGATATCTGGTAGCGGCCCTCCTCTTGGGAGCGGTGCTGTACCCAGGAGTTGAGGCCAAACCCCCCAAGGACCTCGTCCTTTACCTCTCCTTTGACGAGGTGAAAGGCAAGACGGTCATCGATCTTTCAAGCTACGGAAACGACGCCGAGATGAAGGGGGATGTGAAGATCTCAGAAGGGAAGTTCGGAAAAGCCGTGGAGCTGGATGGGACGGACGATTATCTGGTTGTGAAGAACCATCCATCCCTTCAGCTCACAACCGCCATCACAATAAGCTGCTGGGTGAAGATAACGGGCGGGCCGAACGATAGACAGAGCGCCGTTGAAAAAGAACCGGCATGGCAAGCTGGGGAATACAACCTGATACCGGTCTATGACGGAGCGGTGCTGTTTCAAGCGAACGATCTTCCCGATCACTGCGACGATGAGGGGGCGGTCGGGAACGTCAAGGACGGCAAGTGGCATTTCGTGGCCGGAACTTGGGACGGGAAGGTGATCCGAACCTACATAGATGGCGATATGGTCGGAGAGAGGGAGTGTGCGGGCAAGCTGGAGAAGGGGTCGGGAGACCTCTTCATAGGCTCGAGAGGGGGAACAAGCCGGTTCCTCTGGGGACTGATCGACGAGGTGAAGATATACAGCCGTGCTCTCTCGAAGGAGGAGATTAAGGCCGACATGGAGAACCCCAGGCACAATGTAGCCCCTGTTCAGCCCTCCGGAAAGCTCGCCCTGACCTGGGGGAGGTTGAAAAGAAGGTAAGCGAGGTTAAAGTAAGAGTAATTAAGGGCAGGTGGGATATTCAAGACCACCTGCCCGTCTAAGTGTTACAACACCCGCCATAAAGGGGTAAAAGATGAAGGATAATATCACCAGAAGGGAATTTTTAAAGACGAGCGTCGGCATGGCGATGAGCGTTGGTTTCGGATTACCCCTCCTCGCCGAGGAACCTAAAGGTAAAGCCTACGAGATAAAAGGGACGACGGGGATGCGCTACCGACTCTTCGGTCGCACAAATCAGTATATCTCGGTCATAGCTGGTAACGAGACGTTTCCTCCGCCGGTGATAGATAAAGCGATAAGGATAGGTGTCAACTATTGGCATAAAGCAGGAGGTCGTGAGCTTTCAAACTTGATCAGGAAGCATAAGGTTAGAAAGTCGGTGATGGTAGAGTTCTGCCTGGACAACAAGCCAAAGGAAGAACTATTGAGAAAATTCAAAAACAACATGCGAAGGCTCGGCTATGACTACGTGGATTTCTACAAGATGCATATCCGTTACAGCGACGAAGCGGTTGAAGCTTTCCAACAGCTCAAAAAGGAGGGCCTGGTGAAGTTCCTCTCCGCCTCCCTGCACGAGAGCCCTAAAAACGTGAGGAGAATCGTCGATAAAGGGGTTCTGGACGCTATTCAAATCATGATCAACCCCCTCTCAGGAGAGGAGGTTAAGAAGCTGTGCGCATACTGTAAGGAGAAAGGAGTCGGTGTGATCGCCATGAAGACAATGGTCGGAGGGCCGAAGAAGTGGGAATCCAACCGGAAGCTGATGGAACAGCTGAAGAAGTTCCTCCCAAACACCCAGGATATAGCCCGGGCGATAGTTAAATACATCCTCTCGATAGAAGGGGTATCCGCCGTTGTGGTGGCATGTCGGAACTTCGAGCAGTTTCAGGACGCCGTTCTCGCATCAGGGATGAAGCTCAGCTCGGCTGAGAGGAAGGGGCTGGAGATCTTCGCCTCGGAGATGAGAGGGGAGTTCTGCCAGATGTGCGGCCTGTGTGAGGAGGTATGCCCGAAGGGGATACAGATACGGGAGCTGATGCGAGCTGAGCTTTACCTCACCACTTACGAGGAGCCTGATCGTGCATGGGAGGTTTACAGATCTATCCCTCCCTGGCGGAGGGCGGAGATGTGTGATAGATGTGGGATTTGTGAGGAGTTCTGTCCATATGGCATCCCGGTCGCCCAAAGGATAAACGAGTTGCAATCCCTGATAGCTTGAGATAGGATGTGGTTGTTCCTGTGTTCAGCCATCGTTCTGAATACCCTTCAAAACCCGGGCTTTGAGGAGGTCGGCGGCGATGGCCTCCCCATAGGCTGGAGGGGCGATGCCTGGGGGGAGGGGGCGAGCTTCGGAGTTTCAAAAGAAGCTCGCTCGGGAAGGTTCTCCGCCTTCATCCGCTGTCCCGAAAGGAACGATGCGAGGCTGATCCAGAGGGTGAAGCTGAAACCTCACTCGGTCTACCGCCTCTCAGCATGGGTCAGGACCGAGGATGTCAGAGTTGCGGAGAAAGGAGGTGATGTGGGGGCGAACATAGGTATCTACGGCACGTTCGTCAAGTCGGAGGACGTGAAGGGGACGACCGGATGGAAGGAGATCTCGACCATCGTCTTCACGACCGACGAGCCATACCTTGAGATAGCCCTGAGGCTCGGTTTCTGGGGGAGCACATGCGTGGGAAAGGCGTGGTTCGACGATGTGAGGCTGACCCCTATCCCGATGGCGAGGGTGAGGCTCGGCGACAAGAGGTGGAGGGGGAAGTTAAAATGGGCGGCAGAAAGGGACGGCTTTGCGTCGCTTGAGGGGAGGCATGTGATCCTCCGCCTGCGGGCGGAGAGGCTGACATGGCTCTCCAACCCGTTCGAGTGGCTTAAAAAACTTGACGCCGCTTATGAGGCGTATGCCGAACTTGTGGGGGGCGTTCCATTTGACGGGAAACCGCTGATCATCCAAGAGGTGGAAGACTACCCCGGCGGGCTCGCCGTGGCGGGATATCCGATACTCTGGTTCGGGAGATACATAGACAAACCGACCTTCAGGCGGATAGAGGAGGGCGACTGGCAGTTCGGGATACTCCACGAGATGGGACACGTTTTTGATCTCGACGGCAGGTGGGCTTGGAACGGCGAGTTCTTCGCAAACTTCAAGATGGTCTACGTCGCTGACAGATGCGGGGCGAAGATCTGGCACTGGGGGAAGTGGTATGACCACGGGAGCAAGAAGGGAGGAAGGCTGGACGATTTCTACAAAGAGATGGCTCGCAAGGAGGGGGAGCTTGAGAGGATAAACTCCGAGGACTGGCCCGACCATTACACCGACCCGGACACGTATCACTTCTGCGCCCTGAAGGGGATAATCGGCTGGGAGCCGTTCAAGAAAACGTTCAGGGCTTTCCTGAAGATGCCCATCTCGGAGGTTCCGAAGGAGCCGCTCGGAAAATACAGACTTTTCGTGAGGTTGCTCGATAAGTTCAGCGAGTTCAATTGCTCCGATTGGCTGGCGAAAAGGGGTTTCCCGAAAGTCAGCCCTGAATCGGCGAGGAGGTGATGACGATGGAAGGGAAGATACTCGTGCTCAGCGATGTGGGGGAGAGCATCTTCAGCAGGAACCTCGGGGTGTTCTATCCGGGGCGGGTGACGGTGGTGGACTTCACGAAGCGAGTTCCATCGCTTGAGGGTTACGATTTCGTCATAACGCATCTCATGAAAGGGTCAAACGTCCGCCGCCTGGATTTTTCATCCCTGAGGGAGTTCGCCCATCGCGGCGGGCAGGTCATCTGCTCCCTGTTCGAATACGCCCACCATCGCGGGGTTGAGTTCCGAAAGACCTACCTTCCCGGCCCGGAGCGCCCCGGTATAAGGATAGAGGTCGTGAACGATGTGACCCGGGGGTTTTCAGTCGGCGACGTCCTTCCCTGGTATGGACAGGTTTCGCACGGCATAGAGAACTCCCCAAATCAGTTCTGGCAAAGGCAGATCATTGGCTTGACCGACTCCGACGAGCTGACCGTCCTCGCCACGTCCACGGTGAACGGCGGGGCGGTCATCCTCGAGGAGAGGGTCGGGGAGGGGCGGATAGTGGCGATGGACATCCGCTCGTTGCCAGAGCCTTTCTTTGATTCAATCGGCTCCGTCAACAAATACCTGTTCATCGGAAACATTATCGGCAGCTCGGTTCAATACGGCAGGTATTATCCCCGAAAGTTGACTTACGGCGAGTTCGTGGAGATGGCGAGGCAGCTGAGCCAGCGCTGCCCAAGCGTCCGTTTCAACGACGAAGGGGAGGCAAGCGGCGGTTACAGGATGTTCTCGCTTACCATAGGGGACGAGGGTGCGCCCGCTTTCCTCTTCACGGGATGCATCCACGGCTGGGAGTGGGAGGCGCCCTACGGGCTTTTGAGGCTCGCCGAGGTTCTGGGCGAAAACCCATGCGTTGAAGGTCTCCCAGCCGGGGGATACTTCGTGAAGATCTTCCCCATAACGAACCCCTATGGCTACGATCACAACGTCCGTCAGAACGCAAACGGCGTCGACCTCAACCGCAATTTCCCCCGCGGATGGGAGGGATACGAAAGTTTTGAGGACGTGCCCATGGTGTGGGATTTTGATTACAAAGGAGAGAGACCGGCTTCCGAGCCTGAGACCCGGGTCCTGATGAGGGCGTTTGATGAGAGGAGATACATCGCCACCGTTGACTTCCACACCGCCCATTTCGCCTGGGAGGTCGCCTATCCATGCGATGAGGAGCTGGTGAGCCGGATACACGCCGATGTCAAAAGGCGCCTGAAAGATCGCTTCATCTGCCATCAGCACGGGACGAAATGGGACGAGTATGTCCAGGTGAACCTGGACAGGGTGATAGAGATGAAGGAGGAAAGGCCGACGCTCGTCTCCTATTCCGCGATGAGGGGCACAAGCGCCCCGATACTTGTGGAGCTTTCGGGCAACCGCTCCGATACGCACGCTATCGTGAGGGAGAGCGAGGTAGTAGTTCAGATCTGCCTGGGCGTCATGAAAACCGCCCTCTCCTTCGCCGGGAGATGACCCCCTAATTCCAAAGGGAGGGATGTTAGGATGGGATACCGAATCCGTGGGATGAGACCGTCAGACGTTGTGGCGATCGTCAGGATAGCGAACCAGGCTTTCCTGGAGACGGCACGCCTCACGCCGCTCATGGGGAGAAGGATCGCCCAGCGGATGAGAGGCGACAGGGAATGTCTCTTCGTCGCCGAGACGGACGATGGCGAGGTGGTCGGCTTCGTCGTGGGCTCATGCGGGGAGGGCAGAGCGACCGTAGGATGGATAGCGGTTCACCCGCGCCATCAGGGACGCGGAATCGGCGGGATGCTCCTTGAGGCGGTTGAAAGGAAGACGATGGAGAAGGGGATCCGCGTTGTTGAGACCGGAACGCCCTTCGCGCGGTCGTTTTACGAGAAATACGGCTACAGGTGCATTGAAATACACCGCTCAATGCTCCTTGAACTTGTGGGGAGGGAGGTTTCTATCCCCGAGGCTCTGCGCATACGTGTGATAACCCTTGACGACTTACCTGAGCTCATGGATTTCATCGGCGACGAGGACGAATGGCTCAGGTTTCTGGACGCATATTTCGCCGCTTACGAAAAGGATGCCGACAAGGCGATAGCCGCCTTCCGCGAGCAGGAGATGGTCGGGATCGCCGTGGGCAGGACGGAGGAGGTGTGCAGCGAGCTCATCACGCTGGCGTATCTGTTCGTGAGGGATGAGGGGAGAGCTATGGACGTCCTGAAAGCCCTTGCATACGTGGCGTCAACGAGGGGATGCAGATGGTTCGGCGTGGAGCTCCCCATCAAGGGGATAACCGAGGCGGAGCTTGAATCGCTGGGATGGGAGGACGCCAAACTCCCCTTCTTCTGGACGAGATACAGGATGAGAAAGGAGTTGAGCCCGCCAGGCTCGCGGTAAGACGCGAGGCGCCGCGGGATGTTAGGCCCGTCGCATCCTTAAAGGGCAGATGGGATGAGGGGGTGAGACGAATGATTGACGAACTCCTGGATGTCATTTCGCCGCGTTTGTCCGGCGTGAACGCGCTGGACATCATCGCCCACATCCATGACCACGACCGGTGGTCGTCGTTTGATAAGCACCACAAAGCCGCCGAATATTGCCTTTCAAAGCTGGTGGAATATGGGCTGGAGGGTGAGATTCTCACCGTCCCAGCGGACGGTGAGAGCACCTATGGCGACTGGATAGTCCCCATCGCGTGGGATGCCAGGTCCGCAACGCTCACCCTGCTCCCATCGGAAGGGAGGGGCGAAGTTGTCCTGTGCGATTACATGGACGACCCCTGCTCCCTGATCGTCTACAGCAAGCCCACCCCGCCGGAGGGGGTCAAAGCGGAGGTCGTGCTCGTTGAGGGCGGCAGGAGAGGTGAGGACTACGAGGGCGTGGATGTGTCCGGCAAGATCGTATTCACGTCGGATTCGGCGAGATACTCAAGGAAAGAGGCGATGAAGCGAGGCGCCCTGGGGCTCATATCCGACTACCTGCCCACATACGAAGGATGCAGACCACCGATGGAGCTTCCAGATGTCAGGCTGTGGGAGAGGTTCAGCACAGATAAAGGCGGATGGGGGATGAAGAAGGGTGACGAGCCGTGCTGGGGGTTCGTGCTCACGCCGAGGCAGGGGCAGTGGCTCAGGGAGATTATCAAAAAGGAGAAGAAGGTCGTGCTACACGCCCATGTGGATGCCCGTTTCTACGATGAGACAATCCCGGTGGTCACGGGCTTCATACCCGGGCGGACCGAAGAGGAGGTGCTCATAAACGGACATCTGTGCGAGGTGGGGGCGATAGACGACGCCAGCGGATGCGGGCTCGCCGTTGAGGTCCTTCGCTGTCTGAACCGGCTCATCAAAGAGGGCAGGCTCAAACGTCCTAGGCGGAGGATAAGGGTGCTCTTCACTTACGAGTGCATGGGGACGATGGCGGCGGTTGTGGAGCACTCCGAGATATTTAAGCGTGCCGTTGCGGGTGTCACCCTGGACTCCGTAGGGGGGCGCGAGTCCATCTGCCGTGCCGCCTTGGAGCTTTCGCACAACCCACATGCCCAAAGCTCCTACACCGACACGCTCCTTTGGCTCATCCTGAAGGAGCAGATGCGCAGGGGGAAGCTGCTTGTGAACGTGCGCGAGAGGGATTACATGCGCGCCGACAACATCATCTCCGACCCGATGATAGGGATACCCTGCCCGCTGCTCATAGAGTATCCCTACACCTTCTACCATACCTGCGCCGATACGCCTGATAAACTTGACCCCGAAAAGCTGAAATGGATCGGAGAGGCGGTGGCGGCATACGTCTATATCATCGCAAACGCCGGCGCGAAGGAGGCTTCATGGCTGGCGAGGGAAGTTCTATTTGATGCACACCGCGCGATAATGAACGATGTGAGGAGGGCGGTGAACGAGGGGAAGGATTCAGGATGGCTCTGGAGGAGGCTGGAATACGCTCGGCTCAGGTATGAGATGGCGCTGGATTCGGTCTTGAGGTTGGTGCGCACAGGTAAGAGTAAGGTTCAAAGCGAGTTGAAGGCGCTCAAGGGCATGCTTGACGATGGCGTGAAGGCGGCGTTCCGCCAGGGCACCGGCATGCTCGGCGTGCCCGCAAGGAAACCGCGCCGCAGAAGGGACGCATACAAGAGGAGGGCATCTCGGTTCATCCCTGTCCGTAGGGTCATAGGGGAGTTCCTGGGGACGAGGATACCCGACGAGGAAAGGGACGGATGGAACAAGATGTGCGAGCGCGATAACATAAAGGGTGGGGTTGCTACAAGGGCGCTTTACTGGGCTGATGGGAGGAGGAATGTGGCCGAGATAGAGGAACTGGTAGAATGCGAACTGGACGTGGAAGGCGTTCGCCTGCTTGAGTTCTTCCGGAGGTTGGAGGGAATGGGTTACGTGAGCCTTCGCAAGGAGGGTGAGGGATGAAGACCATCGGACTCATCGGAGGGATGAGCTGGACGTCAACCCTTGAGTATTATCGGCTTCTCAACGAGTTGACGGCTCAAAGGACGGGCGGCTCGCATTTCGCCAAGGTCATCCTTTACAGCCTAGACTTCGGCGAGGTGGAGAGGATACAGCACGAGGGAAGATGGGATGAAGCGGCGAAACTGCTCACGGAAGCGGGGAGGGCCTTGAAGGCTGCGGGGGCGGATTTTCTCCTGATCTGCTCAAACACCATGCACATCGTCGCCGATGCCGTTCAAAAGGGGACCGGTCTGCCCCTGCTCCACATAGCGGATGTCACGGGCGATGCGATAAGGAGATGCGGTCTGAAGAGGGTCGGGCTTCTCGGGACGAAGTTCGTCATGGAAAGCGGCTTCTACAGGGAAAGGCTTGAGGGGAAGTTCGGACTGAAGGTGCTGGTGCCGGACGAAGAGGATAGAGACGTGGTTCATCGGGTCATCTACGACGAGCTCTGCAAAGGGGTAGTCACCGAAAAATCGCGCACCGCCTATCTGGAGATCGTCAGGAGGCTGATGGGGAGGGGTGCGGAAGGGATAATCCTTGGCTGCACCGAAATAACGCTTCTGTTGAGACCCGAAGATAGCCCTGTCCCCGTCTTTGACACCACACGGCTTCACGCCGAAGCCGCCGTGCGGATGGCTCTGGAGGGCGAAGTGAGATGATCGTTGACGTTCACATGCATCCGTTGGTCAGGGATGCCGAATACATCCCGAATTTAACCACGGTCGTGGAGCGGTTCTTCCGCCCGAATGCCCGTAATCAAATGGAACGAGACATACGGGGACGGACGCTGGACGATGTCATCGGGGAGATGGATGAGGCGGGGATAGAGAAGGGCGTCATAGTGGCGATGGACTTGACTTCGGCGCTGGGGATAGTCATGGTCACGAACGACTCCGTCGCCCGGATGGTAGGCGAGCATCCGGACAGGTTCATAGGCTTTGCCAGCGTTGACCCGAATCTCGGCGATGCGGCTGTGCGGGAGCTTGAGCGAGCTGTCCGCGAATTGGGGTTGAGGGGGCTGAAGCTGGCGCCGCCCGTGCAGAAGTTTGCGCCGAACGATGAGAGGTTCAATCCCATTTGGGAGAAGGCGCTTGAATTGGGCGTGCCGGTCTGGCTGCACACCGGGCATCAAATGTCAACTCAAGGCTCAATAGCAAAGTTCGGTCATCCCATGCTCGTGGACGAGCTTGCGCTTCGTTATCCCGATCTGGTCATCATCATGGGGCATTGCGCCTGCCCCTGGTTCTGGGATGCATGGTCGGTCTGTTGCAGGCATGAAAACGTTTACCTGGACTTATCGGTCTACACCGACCTGTATCACCACTTCCCATGGGACGCCTTCGCATCTTACGGACAGGAACATAAACTTCTCTTTGCGACGGATTATCCGTTTGCGGATTTAAAATCGTCCGTGAAGGCGATATCGGACTTGAACATCTCCGAGGATTTCAAAAGGAAGATACTCGGGGAAAACGCCGTGAAGGTTCTGGGAATTGAAGGCAATTAAGGAGGTGAAGGGATGATGCGCCTTTCGCTCTCGGGTAGGCTCATTGAGGTTCAATATCGCTATTGCGAGATGAGCGTGCCCGAATTTCTGAGGTTTGCGAAAGCCTGCGGCTATGACGCTGTGGAGCTGCGTGCGACCCAGATCACAGTCAATACAACCCTCGAGGAAGTGGAGCAGTTCCGAAAGGTGGCGGACGAACTCGGCATGGATGTCTCCTGCTGCATGCCGCCAGGGATAAGCGCGGACGAGGAGGGTTTGAAGAGGCTGGAGGAATTCATCCCGCTCGCCGAGACGCTTCGGTGCGAGGTGCTGAAGGTCTGGGTTGGTGATGCGGGATGGCTTAAGGAGGCGTGCGACCTGCTCAAACCCCACCGGATGACCCTTATCGTCCAGACCCACACGGGAGGTCCTTTCGAGACGGTTGACTCCTGCCTTGATGCGATAGCGAAGGTAGGGCGTGACAACTTCGGTCTGCAATACGACCCCGCAAACCTGTTCGTCGCGAGGCAGGATTATGGCGAGGAAGCGGTGAAACGGTTGGGTGGGCACATCTGTCAGCTCTCCGTCCAGAACGTCCGACCTGCCGAGCCGGACGAACCCGATGTGATGGAGGAAGGAGGGTTCTACTATACACGTTGCCTTTTGGGCGACCCACGTGGGCTGGATTACGGATCGGTTTTCAGAGGGTTGAAGGCGGTCGGGTTTGACGGTTACGTCGTTTTGAACGAACCCAAATCCAAGCTCCTGCCGAGGGAGAAGTTCGCCCGCAGGGCAGCGGAGGAGCTCAGGAAGCTGATGGGATGAGGAGTTCGCTCCACGGGGTAACCTCCAGGAGCACGCAGGGCCAGGCTGAAAATTTTAACTTCGCTCATATAGTGTAGCGGAGATCCGAGAGGTCAGAGATATTTATTTCTCAGAGCGGAAAGGAACGAGGAACCAGGGGCGGAAAACGTTACAACGTTAAACGTTGAACGTGCAACGGATTTCCCTTCCCCTCGTTCCTCCTCATGGATAACCGCTACACTCAGGGGAAATAAAAGCGAACTTTTACAAAGCAAGTTGACGAAACCCGATCTCATGTAGGATAATAAGCTCGAAAGGGGGTAAAGCTGTGCTGAAGGTCAGGGAGCTGATAGAGAGGATGAGGGAGAACGAGGCTAAACTATCGGTTTTCAACGCCATCAGATGTCTCAGAACTGGAACCGTCTCGCAGATAGAGGAGAGGGTGAGGCTGAGCAGACCTACCGTCCTTAAGTATACAGGCGAGCTTGTGAACGAGGGTTTTCTTATAGAAAAGGGACAAGGGAAATCGTCCGGAGGGAGACCTCCCAAGCTTTTGAGCCTTAACCCCTCAGCCGCCTTCTCGATAGGGATCGATTTCGGCGCCCCTAACCTAACGGTGGCCTTGATAGATCTCGGAAAGAGAGTTCTCAACAGAGCGGTGATCCCCACCCGTCTGGAAGATCCTCCATCGGCTGTCGCAAGCAGAATGGTAGATGCCATCAGGGAGATAGCCTCCGGAAACGGCGTGCCGTTGGAGAGGATAGTGGGGGCAGCTGTGGGCGTGCCCTGTTCTATAGAGAAGGAAACACAGCTTCTCAAGCCCATACCCAGGCTTCCCCACTGGGAGGACGTTCCCCTCAAGGCCATGGTGGAGAGAAACTTCGATTTCCCGGTCTTCACGGAGGTAGGGCCGCACCTGATGGTGTTAGGGGAAAGGGAGTTCGGCGAGGAGAAAGCGGATAACATGCTTTACATACACGTCAGAGAGGGAATAGGGATGGGGGTGTTTGTGGACGGCAGACTGGTCAAGGGATGGAGGGAGGATGCAGGGGAGATAGGTCATACCGTAGTGTCCCCAGGTGGGCCCAGATGCATATGCGGCAGGAGGGGGTGTCTGGAGGTATTCTCATCCGAGCCGGCGATTTTGAAAAGGGGCAGGAAGCTGATGAAGAGGGATGATATCACGGCTCTGGATCTGTTCAGGATGGCAGAGGAGGGGGAGGAGGTCGCCAGGGAAGTTATAGGGGAGGCCGTGGATTATCTGGTCATAGCCCTTGTGAACGCGATAGAGCTTTTCGACCCGGAGGTCGTGGTGTTAGGAGGGAACATAGTTGAGGGAGGAGATTTCGCGTTGGAGAGGATCAGAAGAGGGTTGAAGGAGCATAGGATAGGGGAGGATAGGGTGAAGGTGAGGTTTTCGAGGTTGGGGATATACGCTGGGGCGCTCGGGGCGGCCAATTTCGCTCTGGAGAAAGCCTTTGAGCCTCCATGTTGACCCCTCCCACCAGCAATACACGTAAACAGGGGCGATCTGCAAAATCCTTCCCAGAACACCCGTCTATATTAGTGAGAGGTTGAGAATGAAAGACGAGGATCTGGTGCATCAGACCCTATCGGGCGAGGGTATCGCCTTCTCAAAGCTCGTTGAGAGGCATTGGGAGGAAGTCTGCTCCTTCGTGGAGGGGATTCTGGGAAACAGGCAGGACGCCGAGGAGGTGACCCAGGACGCCTTCCTGAAGGCGTATTTCAAGCTGGAAACCCTTAGAAACCCCTCCTCCTTCCTCCCATGGCTCAAGAAGATAGCCCGTAATATCGCCCTCGACAGGATGGAGAGGCTGAAGAGGGAAGGCGAAAAGCTCCTGCTGAGCGAGTTGAAACATGATCAACTCTCCTTACCCCCTGTGGATGAGGAGCTGTTGAGGAGGGAGATGGTCAAGGAGATAATAGCGGCTATAGAGGAGCTTCCACCTCTGGAGAGGGAGATCCTGAAGGAGAGGTTCCTCCAAGGGAAAAGCTACGAAGAGCTCTGCAGGAGGTTCAACCTCTCATATAGCGCCATCACCTCCAGGGTTCACAGGGCAAAGAGGAGAGTTAGGGAGAAAGTAATGGAGAGGCTTAAAGCTCTGATAACGGCACCCTGGGCCAGGGTGATTGAGATGATGGGAGGTGTGGGGATGAAGCTTTCAACCAAGCTGGCCTTAACGGGAATAGGGCTGATGGTGGTCTGCGGTTCGTGGGTTTGGCTGGCTCATAATCCTCATAATCTCGGGGAGCGGCCTCGGGAAATAAGGGAGGAGCGGGCGGAGGAGACCGCCTACACGGCCGATCTCAAAGGGAGCTCCCCCAGGGAAAGCGCTGAAGAGCGACCGAGCCCCGAGTGGATCGATCAATGGCTTGATAGCTTGTTGACGGAGATCGAATCGGAAGGCGAAGAGGGGTATGAGGAGGGAAGGCCGACGGAGTTGGAGGAGGCGGGACAGTCGGGAGGGGAAGGGGAGAATCAAGAGAATCAGGAGCTACCGCCTGAGCTTCTGAGGAAAGCCGAGCTCTACGCCGAGCTGGCCGAGATACTCCCCCAGCTCAAGAGGCTATACGATGAGGAGAAAGAGCTCCTCGTCAATCCCAAGAAGGTGATCGAGGGCGGTGAGATCGGTAAGCTCATCATTGGGACATCGGCCGGTCACCATCACAGAGAGGAGATACGGGAGGACGGCTATAGGAAGGTTAGGATCAGCGTGAGCCCGGATCAGAATCCGCACGATGAGCTCAGGAGGATAAGCGAGCGTAAGATGGAGCTTATAAGGAGGATCGAGGAGCTTTTCCCCTCCTATGTCTCCTTTAGGGCGGATGACCCCCATCTCGGCGTGGACTACAAGGGGATAGCCGAGTATCTGGGAAAGGAGCTCCCGTGGGACGGGAACCCCGATTACTTCTCGGCGCAGGATTACACCGGAGGCCCCGCCGCACCGTTTTAATAGGATGGGCGGGGTAAAGTCCATCGTTCGCTATCAGGTGCTATGAGGAGGTGATGACACGGTGGAAGGCTTCGCCCGCAAGACCATCAAAGGAACGGGAATAATCGGTTTATCCCTGCTCCTCTTCCCCATCCTCTGTTTGGGAGAAATTCAGACCAAAGGAACGCTCAACACCTTCTCCGACCTTCCGAAGTTCCTCCCCGATGAGATAATCGTGAAGTTCAAACCTGACATCCCCGCCGAGAGGATAGATGTTATAAACTCGTTTTATGGAACTAAGGTGATCTATCGCAGCCCATATGCGGGGTTTTTCAGGCTGAGGATACCCGAAGGCAAAACTGTCGAGGAGATGGTGGAGGTATACAGCCGACAGCCTGAGGTCGAATACGCCGAGCCGAACTATACGGCGACAGCTCTCTTCTGCCCGAACGACCCCTACTACCGCTATCAATGGAACCTGAAAGCCGAGCACGGGATAAACGCCGAAAAAGCCTGGGATATATCTAAAGGGGACGGTGTGATAGTCGCTGTCCTCGACACGGGCGTTGCATATGAGGACTTCGGGATCTACAGGATGGCTCCTGATCTGCGCGGCGTCCGATTTGTGGGGGGATACGATTTCGTGGAAAACGACTTCCATCCGAACGACGACAACGGACATGGGACACACGTAGCCGGGACGATAGCCCAAGCGACGAATAACGGGATGGGGGTTGCGGGGATAGCTTTCAACTGTTCCATAATGCCCGTCAAGGTCCTGGATAGAAACGGTCATGGGAACTACGCGTGGATAGCGGATGGGATATATTACGCCGTGAAACACGGCGCTCGTGTGATAAACATGAGCCTGGGGGGAAGCGAGCCGGCGAAAACCCTGGAGGATGCTCTGAGGTTCGCATACAGGTCAGGGGTCATACTCGTGACGGCCGCTGGAAACGAGTTTTTAGAGGACGACTCTCCGGCCTACCCGGCGGCTTACGATGAATACTGCATAGCGGTCGGAGCGGTAACGTATGATGGGAAGAGGGCTTATTACTCGAACACCGGATGGTATATCGATCTGGTCGCCCCAGGTGGGAACGTTCGGGTCGATCGGAACGGAGACGGCTACGGGGACGGGATATTGCAACAGACGTTCGTAGGCGATCCCAGGGATTTTAAATACTGGTTCTTCCAGGGGACATCGATGGCGGCTCCCCATGTCTCAGCCGTATGCGCACTGCTCATCTCAAAAGGCGTGGAGGAACCACCCAGGATCAGGGAAGCTCTCTTCAGATCGGCGAGGGATCTAGGGGAGAAGGGTTGGGATGAGGAATACGGCTGGGGGCTTTTGGACGCATTCGGGGCTTTAAACTATGCGTTAAACCTCGGCACTGAAAGGAGTCGTAACCTGCTCCTCTGCTCCATCGACGCTCCATCCGAGGTGATCTCTGGGGAGAAAGCGGAGCTCAAAGTCAAGGTTCAGAATATGAGCCCTGAGCCGGAGAGGGTGACCGTCTCGGTGAGCGATCTAACGGACAAGGTTCAAATTGATACCGCCAAGGTGGAGATCGAGCCGTTCGGCGTGAAAAACCTATGTTTCAACTGGGATACGTCGGAGGCTTCCGAAGGACTCCACAGGATAGCGGCTGAGGTCAAGATCGATGACGATGACCCCTCGGACAACGTGAAAGAGGTCTGGGTGAACGTCGTCTCAAAGGAGAGCAGGTTGCTACTTGTAAAAGACGTGGAGATCCACAGGAGGAGATTCCTCCACTGGGAGGAGGTTTATGCCGTCGTGACGGTGGTGGACGGGAGGGGGAACCCGGTGAAGGGCGCGCTGGTGGAGGGGATGTGGAAAGCTGGTTTCATGAGGGTCGTAAGCATGGCATGGACCGACATATACGGCAAAGCCGTTCTCATCTCCCCTCCCTTATCCGGCGATTCGGATTCTCTGTCGTTCGAGCTTATCAGGGTGTCAAAGCCAGGCTGGATTTTTAAACCTCACCGGAAGGGAAAAGGGGTAAATGTCGTCAGAGGCGAAAGCGAGATGGGGTTTAAAAACGCGTTTTACAGGTGTTATCCCAACCCCGCAAACTCGGAGGTGTGGATACCGTTCGAAATAGGAAGGGGATCAGAGGTCAGGATCACCGTATACGACCTAATGGGGAAGCCAATAAGGAGGATGAATCTGGGATATAAAGCTCCCGGAAGATACCTGGAGAGATGGGACGGAAGGGATGAGAGAGGTGAAGAGGTGTCAAGCGGGATCTACTTCATAAAATTGGAAGCAGAGGGGTTTAAAGGCGTGGAAAAAGTTGCGATTTTGAAATAGATCGATGTCAACCTAGCTGAAGGAAAGGAGGGATAAATGATGGGACATCGGTTGGTTATAGCCCTGACGGTGATGATCTTCGCCACCGTTTGGGGTTATGCCGATGAGGTCATCCGGATTCCCGAGCCGACGGCTGGAGATACGGAGAAGGCGATCGAGATAGTCAAAGCCGATCCGAGGGTCCAGGAGATCATCAGGACTGAAGGGGCTGAGGTGGAACAAGCTATGCCGATGATAGGGTTCACGCTCATAAACGGGAAGTCGGTCATGGAAAAAGGCTTCCTGGTGAGGCTTAGGGAACGGGACAAGTTCTGGAACGTCTTTGTCGATATCGAAAAAGGAAAGGTGACCCGCATAACCCCTGTTAATCCGAACTTCCTTCCCCCGGGAAAGGGTAAGATGGAGAAATGGAAGGGAAACAAAGGAGAACCCGAAAAAGAGCCGATAGATGCGAAGAGAACGTACAGGATCGTGGACAAGAAGGGGAAGAAGATAGCCGAGATAAAGCTGGGAAAGGCTAAAGCTGAGGGACGTGAAGCCTCTGACGCTTCCGTCGCCCCCAAGGGGAAGCTCGCCGTTTTATGGGGCAGGATAAAGTCCATCGTTCGCTATCTGGTTCCATGAGGAGGTGGCTTCGCCCGCAAGACCATCAAAGGAGCGGGGATAATCGGTTTATCCCTACTCCTCCTCCCCATCCTCTGTAAGGAACGCTCAACACCTTCTCCGACCTTCCGAAGTTCCTCCCCGATGAGATAATCGTGAAGTTCAAACCCGATATCCCCGCCGGTATGAGCGCACCCGCTATCCCCCAAGAAGGATGCGGAAAAATTCAAAACTTTTGAAACATATTGACGTAACTCTACGCTTGCGATATAATAAAGGAGCGGGAAAGAAGTGCTCTTCCCCAAACGGTTGAAGCCGGGCGCTTCGCATGCCCGCTCGATTTCCATACTTCAAGCCTACGGGTTACTTCAAATAGGCGCCTGAGTCGCACGGAGACCTGGGGGTCATCCAGATGAGTTTGAGCGCTCTGTTAAGTGTAGCATTCTTGACATGTTACGCCATAGGAGCGCCAGCAAACATCGCACCGAACCCGTCCGCTGAAAGGGTTGACGAGCGAGGCAGGCCCGTAGGCTGGGGGCATTACTACAACACGCCCGCCCTCTGGGGTGCGACCGAGGAGGAGTTTTACACCGGAAAGCGGTGCGCCTTTTTGAAGGTCACGGGCTTCGGGGAAGATAGTTACGCATGCACGGGTCTGGCGGTGGGCGAGACCGATGGTTATACCGCTCCAAACGGGATACCGGTCAAGCCGAATACGACCTACCACTTCTCCTTTTACATCGCAGGCTACGGGTTTAAGCGCAGGATAACCGTGCACCCTTGGGGATTTGACGAGGAGGGCAAGAACCGTGACAGGGGCATTGAGGGCATCCAGGTCCTCCCCACGCCCGAATGGAAGCGCTATGTGGGCACCTTCACCACGAAGGCGAACACAAGGCGCATCGCGCTCATGTTTTTCGTGTATGGCATGAGGGGGCGAGATGTGGAACCCGGCGCCACTTTCTTCGTTGACGATGTCTACATCGGCACGCAAAAGCCGCCGCCCCCAGTTCCGCCAGCCGGGAGGAAAAGGGTTAAAATGTCCCGAAAACGGGAGGGCGGAGGATACAAACCGCTCAAGAGAGGCACCGTGCGCATCTGGGACACCAACCGAAAGTTCTCCATGAAGCACTACGACTTTCGGGCGTGGAACTACAGGGACGAATGGACTCAAGTGCCTTACGGGGTCACGGATTATCGGTTTCGTGGCGACTGCGTCCTTGAGGGCGAGAACTTCTGGCTCTCCTTGCACTCCAGCCGTTACGACTCGGTCTTCCTTTACGCCAAGACGGACGAAAAGGGGACGCCGAGCAGGCACAACGAACTTTACCGTGTCTTCTTCACCCCGACAGAGTTGCGCAACTACGGGGAAGGCTCTCAATTCTGCCGAATTCTTGTGAACAGCCCGAAGGAGGCGGTGGTCTACTCCGAAGCCATCACTTACGAGCGGGGAGGTTTCAGGACAACGGTCACCACGCTTTATCGTATCTTTGGCGGCAAGCCCTGGCTTGAGATTCGCCCCGTATGGCAAGCGGACGAGCAGGGGATGCACGGCGAAACCCGCATCATCGTAGCCCCGGAAGCGAATGATGATGGTGGCGATTTCGTTGACGACAGTTTGAAGCGCCCCGGCAACTACGTGAGCAAAGTCCCGTTGCGAGCGAAGATGCTTTTGGACCTGGCGGTGGATGTTGATGCGCTCTGGGTTCTCATCGCCCACCCTTTGCCGGAAGGGGAGAAATTGAGTACGTGGACTGGAACCAGATACTACGCGGGAAATGCTCCCGGAGGGTGGCACTCAGGCTGGAGTCTCATCGGCGAGGGCGATTGCGACCGTGTCTGGACGGCGCCGTTTGCGTTCTTCTGTGGCAGGCCCGTTTACATCGGCGTCCTTTGCCCCGGCTACTGGCATTATCAGCGCATCGGAAGAAATATCAGGGAGGGCGAGCGGGTAACCGTCAACTGGCGTGTGGCGTATCAGAGGGAGCGCAGAGGCTCGCCTTTCAAGCCCGGGGAAACTTGGAGACCGCTCTATCCGGGAAAGTGGCGGCTTATCGCATGCATTGACGGTCGCTATCACACCGTTCCCATCACCGTCACGAAGGAGGGGACGAACTCCACATCGTTAACTTTTGAATCCCTATCAGCGGGAAACTTGGAGTATGTGGTCTTCTACCTTTACGACCGCACCGACGAGACTCCGAAAGATGTCTGGACGCCAATGGATATCTATCGTGAAACGATTAAAGGAGGAGGAATATGAGGGAAACCATCAGGGTAGGCGTTGCAAAGGCGAACATAACCCCGGCACCCGGGGGAATATTTCACGCAGGCGATGTGCTGGCGGAGGGCGTAAGGGATGAGCTATATCTCAAGGCCCTCGTCTTCGATGACGGGAACGAGCGGGCGGCCATCGTGACGGGAGATCTTATCCTCTTCGGGGAGGATACGGTCATAGAGGCCCGCAGGCGGATCGAGGAGCTCACGGGGATCGAGGGTGAAAAAGTGATGCTCGCCGCCTCCCACACCCACTCCGGTCCTCCTACGACCGGGTGGCTGAGCGAGGGTGTGAGTGAAGCATACCTTCGTGAGCTTGCGGATAAGATAGCGGGGGCGGTCTATGCGGCGGATTCCAACAAGCACGAGGCTCTCATAGCGGCAGGAAAGGGTGAGGTCAAGCTTAGCATCAACAGGTGGATCATGACGCCCGACGGCGCTAAGTGGGGACCGAACCCCGAAGGGCCGAAGGACGACGAGGTCTGCGTCCTGAGGGTGGACGACGATGGGGGGATGATG
The DNA here is from genome assembly GCA_021162805.1 of Candidatus Poribacteria bacterium. Taxonomy (NCBI): domain Bacteria; phylum Candidatus Poribacteria; species Candidatus Poribacteria bacterium. Next base: position 8,097 of record JAGGXZ010000060.1, on the reverse strand, counting down.
GCGCTGCTTGTGAACTACGCAGCACATGCGTCCGTGATGAGCTGGGGGAGGCATCACCTTTATTCGGGCGATTATCCGAGTTACCTTCAGAGCACGATAGAGAGGATCTACGACGGCAGGGTCGTGGCGCTTTTTACAAACGGTGCTTCGGGAGACACGAAGATAGCCTTCCTGACGGAGGATGGGAAGGACTTCCTATACGGGGACTGGGAGGATGCAAGACGTTACGGAAGGATGATCGCCGCCGAGGCAGTGAAGGTGGCCGAGACGCTGAAACCTGAGCCGATCAAGGGGTTGAGCGTCGCCTCAAAGGTCGTGGAGCTCCCGCTGTGCGAGCCGCCGAGCGTCGAGGACGTGGAGCGGGAGTTGCGGGCAATTGAGGGAAGGATGAGGGAGTTGGGGCAGAAGGGCGAAAAGCCCGACTGGGGTCCCAAGCGAAGGTTGATATGGGCCCAGGAGACCCTCAAAGCCCTGAAGAAGGGCGATGTGACAAGGAGCGTGCCGGGCGAGGTCCAGGTTATGCGCCTGGGGGACGATATAGCCTTCGTTGCGGTTCCAGGGGAGCTGTTCGTGGAAGTCGGCTTGAGGATAAAATCGCTCTGTAGAAAGATCGGGATCGGGAATCCCTTCGTGGTAGCCTATGCAAACGCCTATGTGGGTTACCTTCCGTCGGCCCGCAGTTGCCGTGAAGATGGCGACAGACCGAGATACGACTGGCATAAGTTCATACCTTACCCCTCCACCTTCTCCGAGGAGGTGGAGGATGTGTTGGTCAGGACGATAGAGGAACTGGTATCAGGAAGAGGAGGTAAACCCTGTGAGCCTGACAATTGACGCTGACTATCCCGGCGGCAACATCATCGTCGAAAAGGTCGAAGGGGATACGGTCTATCTTCGTCAGGATTTGCGCGATACGGAGGGGTGGTGGTTTTACTGGAACTTTCGCGTCCGCGGCGCAGCAGGCCGGACGCTGAAGTTCGAGTTCACCAACGGGAACCCGATCGGCGTGCGTGGGCCTGCGGTCAGCACCGACGGCGGAACTACTTGGTCGTGGCTGGGTGCGGAAGCGGTGGAAGGAGCGTCGTTCGCTTATGCGTTTGCGAAAGACGCCGAGGATGTGCGTTTCTGCTTTGGCATGGCATACCAAGAAGCGGACCTGCAACGGTTCCTGAAGCGATACGCGGACAATCCTCATTTGTCCGTGAAAGAGCTGTGCAAGACTCGGAAAGGCCGAGTCGTTGAACGCTTGCACGCTGGCAAGCTCGACGGCCAACCCAGACACCGCGTCCTCCTGACGGTCCGCCACCACGCCTGTGAGATGATGGCCAGCTACGTTCTCGAAGGCGTCCTCGAAGCGATTCTGGCGGACACCGACGACGGAGGCTGGTTCCGTAAGAATCTCGAACTCATGGCGATCCCATTCGTGGACAAGGACGGTGTCGAGGATGGCGACCAGGGGAAGAACCGCCGGCCTCACGACCATAACCGTGACTACTTTGGCCAGAGCATATACCCCTCCGTCCGGGCGATCAAGGATTTGATCCCGAAATGGTCGGAAGGGTGTCTGCGCTTCGCTCTCGACATGCACTGCCCCTGGATAAGGGGCAAATACCACGAGACGATCCTTTTCCCCGAGAGGCTTGAAGGCAAAGAGAATTGGCAACGCCTGATGGTCTTCCTGAGAATGCTCGAGCACGTGCAGGCAGGGCCTCTCGTCTTCAACCTGGAGGACAGCCTGTCTTTCACGAGCTGGGATGGAAGCACACGCGATAGGGGCGACGATCCGCCGAGGACGTTCTCTCGATGGGTGAGGACCATTCCCGGCGTATTTTTCTCGGCCGTTGTGGAGATCCCCTACGCCAACGCATCGGGCCAAGCGGTAACAGCGGAAACCGCCAGGGCTTTCGGCCACGACCTGGCCAGGGCGATGCGCAAGTATCTCGAGTCGCTGGAATAGGCATAGCCTTAGGCGGCGCACGCAGATAGACTATAGATTAGCGATTGGGATATGGAGGATGCCTGCAGCGGCCGAGATGGAACATTCCGACAAGATGAGCGCTGAATTGGCTATCAGCGATGGAGTGGACAGAAAAGGTGAACTAATTGTCAGGAGGTGATGGACATGACAGTTGAGGAAGCGATCAAGAAGCGACGTTCGGTGCGCCGGTTTCAGAAGAAGCCGGTGCCGCGTGAACTCCTTATGGAGTTGCTGGACATGGCTCGGTGGGCGCCCTGCGCATCCGAGTGCTGTCGGTTCGTCGTCGTGCAGGACGAGGAACGCAAGAAGCAGCTCGCATCAGCCGCCAGACAGGAATGGGTTGCTTCGGCGCCTGTCGTTGTGGTGGTCGGTGCGGACTTGATGGAGCGTCCTGAAATTGCTGGTCGGTGGGATGCGTATAAGTTCCGCAACATCTTCCCCATCCAGGACACAGCGGCGGCGATTCAAAACCTGATGTTGGCCGCCGTGTCGCACGGCCTGGGCACGTGCTGGATCGGTTCGTTCAACGAAGGGGAGGTGGCCCGTATCGTGCACTTCCCGCTGGCGGTCCGGCCTGTTGCGATGGTGACAATAGGGTATCCAGCGGATGAGCCGAAAGCGAGGCGACGTCGTCCGCTGGAGGAGGTGGTGTTTTGGGAGACGTTTAAGTAATGGCCGCCTGGAGGCGGCGAGAAAGCTTTCCAAGAATATGGAGGGAGATCAAATGTATGCAGTTCTGTGCTTCGATGTCGAGGATGTGTACTTCCCGCCTGAGTATCGCATAGACGATATCCCGGGCTGGCTGGCCGAGATCATGACCGACTGTGGCATACGCGGCACCTTCTTCGTCATGGGCGAGAAGGCGCGCTCACTGAGGGAGCGCGGACGGAGCGATGTGATCGAGAAGATGGCGGGACATAGCATCGGGTCGCACGGGCAGGGCAACCTACACCCGTTGATCCCGGAGATACTGCAGGACAAGGGCTGGGACGATGGGGTGGAGGCCATGCGGAGGTACGAGGAGGAGGTGACCCAGGAACATCTCCGGACCTTCGGCCGTGAGCCAGTTGCCCTTTCGAGGCACAACGCCTACTTCGCCCCCCAGCACATCGCCGTGGCCGGCGAGAGGGGAATCCCCTATATGTACAATGTGGTGAGGATCAAGGAATACGATCAGCCAATTTGGTACGCAGGCGCTTTAACCTTCCCCCTCGAGGCGAGCGAGACCGTGATCCCAACTGGCTTGGATACCATCTACAGCCGCGATGAGATCTTCGAGCAGCGGCTTAGGGAGATTGACAAGGCCTTACAAAACCGAATAGACCGAGGCTTTGAGTACGTCACGATCTTCGGCTGCCATCCCGTGCGGGTTATGACGCGTGGATGGCAGGAACATTACTGCCTGGCAAGCGGGATGACCCGCACCCCCCAGGAGCTGGGATGGCTCTATGGCGTTAAATCCGGAGAGGAGGAGGCGAGGGCGAGGGCCAACTTCCGGCGATTCGTGGAGTACCTCCGCGACCATCCGGACGTGGAGGTGGTCGGAATCGAGGAGGCAACACGGCTTTTCTCGACGCAGCCCTCGCATATCCGGCGGGATGTCTTGACGCTGTATGCCGAGGAGCTGGAGCGCGCCCGTAAGCCGGTCTTCCATTCGACGTTCTCGCCAGCGGAGCTGGTCTGTGGGTTCGCTGAGTCGCTCATCTATGCGGAGGAGCACGGCGACCTTCCAAGCGAGGTACAGCGGAGGGACGTCCTCGGGCCGAAGTCCCGGCCGGCGGTCGGGATCGAGCGCGATAGGGTCACGCATGAACAGGTGATCACGATGTGCCGTCAACTGGTAGGGCATGTCCTCAAGGAGGGGGCACTGCCTGCGAACCTCCATGTCGAGGGCGCACGTGTGGGCATCGGCCAGTTCGCAGTGGTGGCCGCTCGCACCTACCTTGCCCAGGCACGCTACGAGAAGTACGAGGTTTTGCGCATCCATGAGACACCTCGCTATCCAGATCCCGCCTTCGAGGTGGACGCGTGGGTCCGCAGGGAGATCGGGGAGCACTGGGCCATGCCCCTGGATTTCACCTGCGACCGGCTGGCGGAGCACGCTCGGCTGCAGACGTGGACGATGAAGCCCGCTTGGCTACGACCTCCCCAGGGTCCCGCGCCCGACGGGGAACGCATCGTCCTGTGAAGAAAGGTCGAGATGGACCCGGATGACATCCGAGTCGGGAGGGAAGGGGAAATAGAGTTCTTCGGGAGAAGCTTTTAATCGCGGAGCTCGACCTGGGGGCGATAGAGCAGGCACGTCAGCTCCTCCCCTTCCTCCGTGACAGGAGGCCGGAGGTGTATGGAATACTGAGCGAGGATCGGTTTAAGGGAGGTAAGTTATAGGATGATCGCTCTCTGTTTAATAATGTTTTGGAAAGCGCTCCTTCTGCATCTCCCTTTCAACGAAGGGGAGGGGAAGGTAGCTCACGATATGTCCGGTTGTCACAGCGACGGGGTTATCTTCAACGCCAAGTGGGCGAGGGGGAAGTATGGCCTTGCCCTGGAGTTCTCCGGCGACGGCTATGTGGAAGTGAAGGGCGGACCGAAGAGGAAAACCGAGGAGGTAACCCTTATGGCATGGATATTCTCGGACGTGATGGAGCCCCGTAACGTGATCATCTCCAGGTGTTCAGAGGACAACGTGAGAGGTTATGAGCTGTCGGTGGGGGAACAGCTGGGGCTTCAGTTTGAGGTTTTCTCCAAAGGGGAACCCGATGAGAGGATCGCCGTCGTTAAGGCGGAGAACGTCCTGAGGCGGTCGAGATGGACCCATGTTGCGGTCACGTTCAAGGGGAAGGGATTCATCCGGGTTTACATTGACGGCATCCTCAAAGCTGAGGGGAAGATGGATTTTACGTGCTCGTTCGACAACACGGAACCGCTCCGGATAGGGGTCGGATTTTCCAAGCCGAGAACCCCTTTCTTCTTCAAAGGGCTCATAGACGAGGTCCTCATCTTCAACAGGGCGCTTTCCGAGGAGGAGATTCGACAGGTGATAGAAGGGATGGCCGTCTTACCCCAGGGTAAGCTTCCCGCAACCTGGGGAATGGTCAAATATCGGGGCCCATTGCCGCTCAAGAGCGGGGGGAGATGATAAGGTGGAACGTCGCCGTCCTCCCTCGGAGCATCTCCTGAAAGGAAAGGCGGCCCCGGGGGTTTCATCGAGGGCGCTCCTTCTGGGTGCGTTCCTCTCGGCACTCCTTGCCCTTCTCGTCCCCTACACCGACATCTACATGAAGGCCTCCGAGCTGAGCGGCTGCCATTTCGGAGTCGGTCCTATCTCCCTTTTCCTGTTCCTCACTGCTCTTCTCAACCCCGCCCTCAAGGCCATCTCATCCCGCCTCTCCCTCAGCCCCTCCGAGCTCCTGATCATCTTCTGCATGATGCTCGTTGCGGTCGGGATACCCAGCTACGGGCTCACAGCCCAGCTCCTGCCGGCAATTACAGCACCCTTCTACTATGCGGACGAGACGAACGAATGGAAGGAGATATTCCACAGCTATCTGCCGGATCAGCTTTTCGTTAAGGAGAGGTCCGCTCTGAGGATGTTCTACGAGGGGGCAAAGGGAAACCCGATACCGTGGAGTGAGTGGGTGGGTCCGCTGCTGTGGTGGGGCCTTTTGACGGCGCTCCTTTACACCTTCATGTTCTGCCTCAGCCTCCTGATGGAGAGGAGGTGGATAGAAGAGGAGAGGTTGAGTTTCCCGCTGGTTCAGCTTCCGATAGAGATTGCCCGATCCGAGAGAGGCTCAGGTCTGCTTAACCCGTTCTTCAAAAACCCGCTTATGTGGGTGGGGTTTTCCATACCGGCACTGATACACACGCTCAACGGGCTTCACTTCTACTTTCCTGGCTTCCCCCATGTGAATTTGAGGCCCAGGATAAGGGTATTCGAGGGGACGCCCCTCTGGCCTTTTAACAGGTATTGTTTCGTCTACTTCTCCGTGATAGGGTTCTCATACCTCCTCCCGACGGAGGTCTCCCTCAGCGTGTGGTTCTTCTGGATGTTCTGGAGATTTCAGATCTGCGTTGCATCGGCGCTCGGGGTGGGGGCGGCGTTCAGCCGAGTTGGGCTGGGTCAGTTCGGAGGCGCTTTCCTGACCTTCGCCCTGGGAACCCTCCTTTCGGCAAGATCATACCTGATGCGGACGGTCATCTCCTCGCTTAAGTCCGGGGATAAGGGATACAGACTCTCCCTCCTCGGCATGACTCTTTCGGGCATCGGCATAATCGCCTGGCTTTCGGTCTGGGGGATCTCGCTCTGGTATTCCATCCTGCTGTTAGGCCTCTTCCTCTCCCTGTGTATAGGGCTTGGGAGAGCGGTATGCGAGAGCGGGATGCTCTTTGCCAAGGCCCTTGACACCGTCACCCCATCTACCTTGCTCAACCCGATGGTGGGGACAAGGAGAATAGGTCCGCAGAGCCTCTCCCTCACGACCGCTATTGAATACACCTTCATGTTCGACCTCAAGACCTTCCTCTTTCCCGCTCTGATGCAGTCGCACAGGGTTGCCCGTAGCCTTAGGCTTCCTCCGGGCCGTTTCGTCCCCTCGCTCGCCCTTGCCGTCTCCCTGAGCCTTCTGATCTCCATCCCCTTCACCCTCCTTCTCACACATAGGTTCGGCGGGTGTGAGATGGATCAATGGTTCTACAACAGGGGTCCCAGATACATCTACTCGGTGCTTGCCAGAAGCATATCGTATCCGGAAGGGATAGATGTGGGCTGGTGGGTTTCGGCGATATGCGGCGGTCTTTTCACAGCAGCCCTGATCCTTTTGAGGAGAACGATATGGTGGTGGCCGCTTCACCCCATCGGTTACATCCTGGCGCAGTCCTGGGAGACGGAGAGGATATGGTTCTCCTTCTTTTTAGGCTGGCTTTTCAAGAGGAACATACTCAAGTTCGGCGGGCCGAGGCTTTTCAGGAGGACGAGGATGTTCTTCCTCGGTTTGATCTTCGGCGAATATGGGACGGCCGCTATATGGCTCCTGATAGATATGGTCCTGGGGAGGGAGGGACACAAGGTCTTCCCCTGAAATGTCATGGGGTTTCCCAGAAGGGGATCAGGTTTCCAAAATATTTTCAAAACACGTTGACGTAACTTTCGGGTTGCGATATAATTGAAGAAGACACTGATAAGGAGGTGGCTGAGATGGTATCAAGAGTTTTGTCGTTCCTCGTTTTGGTTCTCCTCATCATCTCCTCAAGCGAGGCGGGTGAGTTCAAGGACGAGTTCAAAGGACCCGGGCTGAGAGAGAAGTTCTGGGTCGTGAAGAAAGTAGGGAACGCCTCCTTCAAAATGGAGGACGGAAAGCTCATCCTCTCCTCTCCCAGGGAGACCGATGGGATAATCCTGTATTACCGTGAGGAGGTATCGAGGGAAGGGTTCTCATTTGAGGTTATGTGCGACTCCTCCGGGATCGTAAACAGCGGATACGTCACTACCCTCAAGGTCATGACCCCTCCTGAGAGGAGCGAGGTTTACAACCCCCTGAGGCTCGCCCAGTTCAGGCTTAAACCCCATTCCTGGAGGGTGAGGGATGAGAACATAAGAACCGTGCTTGACGGAAAGATCACGCCCGGAATGCACGCATACAAAATAGAGCTCCTCAAAGATACTATAAAATTCTACTTCGATGGGAAGGAGGTAGCTGAGATACCCAGGATAGCCGAAAAGAGGTTCTTCGCCGTCTCCCCTGACCCTTACGCCGAGGATTACAGAGGGGAGCTTGTGATAGAGTACATCAAGGTCTCAGCTCCATGGATAACCCCCGTCGAAGCCGGTGGGAAACTCGCAACCCTCTGGGGGAGGGTGAAGCATAGAAGCTCACGGGTGATCCCGCACTGGGCGATAAGGTGACGTTGGAGGTTTCTGAGATCATCTGAAGGTGGTTGAGATAAATATGGGGGATGTTCTTGCTTCGCTGCGAACTCAAAGAATATCGGTAATGGCGCTTTTATGGGCGCTCTCCCTTGCGGGAACGGCCTTAGCGGGAGAACCGACGAAGCCCGGCGGGTTGGAAAGGTATCTCGCGCTGCTTGAAAGCAAATTCACACATGAGCGCCGTCTATCG